>DATHKK010000495.1:0-2381 GCA_035489355.1 Candidatus Limnocylindria bacterium | reverse complement strand
ATTTGCCAGCGAAAGTCGGGCCCGCACAATTCGCAGGCGCTCGGGCATGAAACGAAACACGGGCTATCAAACCGCCGCTAGAAAGACCAAGGCCAATTCCATCAGGCCACCTGTTCTTTGAGGATGCGCACTAGTTCGGCGGCGGCGTGGGGAAGGCGGGCGCCCCGGCGGGTGACAAGGTAGACGTGGCGGGGCATGTTGAGCTGGCGGACTTTAACCTCTTTCATCCAGCCGTGTTCGATTTCCCATTGCACGCACATGCGCGGGACCAGGGCGACGCCCATACCCATTTGCACGACGCGCTTGATACTTTCAATGGTGGGCATTTCGATGGGCATGTTGAGTGTGGTGCGATTGCGCGCGAAAAGTTCGATGACGCGGCGGCGGAACGGAGATTCCACGATGTGGGCGATGAAATCTTCTTTGCCGAGTTCGCTGATGTCGACTTCTTTCTTTTTGGCGAGGACGTGTTTGGGCGGAACGACCAGCGTGAGTTCATCCTTGAGAATTTCAGTGGCCTGGAGTTGCGCGTCCCGGGGAATGTAGGACACCGCGCCGAGGTCGAGGCGATAATTTAAAACTTCATGCGGGATGTCCCGGGAAAACATGCGATGCACGCGGACCTGCACGCCGGGGTGTTTTTCGCGGAATTTACCCAGAGCGGGGAGCAGCGCGTGGACCGAGCTTTCATTGACACCGACGGAAAGTTCGCCTCGCTGAAGGCCTTCAAGTTCGGTAAGGCCCTTTTTTACTTCGTCACGAAGGTTGATGAGGCGCTCGGCGTAGTCTTTAAGCAGCGTGCCAGCGTCGGTCATGCGAATGGGGCGGGAGCCGCGGACGAACAGGGGCTGGCCGAGAGAGTCTTCCAGCTTACGGATGGCCAGACTGACAGCGGGTTGCGTGCGGTAGAGGCGCTCGGCAGCCCGGGAGAAGCTGCCTTCTTTGGCGACCATCAGAAATACTTGCAGTTCACCGAGATCCATTGCGCTGTCCCCTTATTCGCTGCAAATCGCCGCCAAGGCTGTCTGAGAGCCCCGCACCTAGTATAAGGCAGAGTTATCAAATGCAGAATAAAGATAAATTTGACTAGTAGGCGGTTCAAGTGCGTTACTAGTGACATGGGACACTCTATGGACGTCGTACGCATTTTTGACACTACGCTCCGTGACGGCGAGCAGTCGCCGGGCTTTTCCATGAACACGGAGGAAAAGATCCGGATGGCGCATCAACTGGCTGCGCTGAATGTGGACGTTATCGAGGCGGGATTTCCGATTGCGTCGAAGGGGGATTTGGAAGCGGTGCAGCAAGTGGCGCGGGAAATCCGTACAGTGCCGATTGCCGCGCTGGCGCGCGCGCGAAAAGAAGACGTGGCCGCGGCGGTAGAAGCACTGGAGCCGGCGGCGGCTTCGCGGCTGCATATTTTTTTGGCAACGTCGGATCTGCACCTGAAAGTAAAATTGAACATGACCCGGGAGCAAGCGCTGGAGGCCATCGAGTCGATGATCCGGCTCGGGCGCAACAGCGTGGGCGAAGTGGAATTTTCCGCAGAAGATGCCGGGCGCACGGACATTGATTATTTGTGCCAGGTTTGCCGCGTGGCGGTGGATGCGGGCGCGACGATTTTGAATCTGCCGGATACGGTGGGTTATGCGGTGCCCGAGGAATATGGCGCGATGTTCAAAAAGGTGCGCGATTATTTGGGCGATCCACAAGGTGTGACGCTGAGCGCGCATTGCCACGATGACTTGGGAATGGCTGTGGCGAACTCGCTGGCGGCGGTGCGCGCTGGCGTGCGACAGATCGAGTGCACGATCAATGGGATTGGCGAACGTGCCGGAAACGCCGCACTGGAAGAAGTGGTGGTGGCGCTCGCGGTACGCAAAGAAAGTTTTGGCGTGACGACAAATATCAATATGGAGCAGTTGTTTCCATCGAGCCGGATGCTGACCGAGATTACCGGAGCAATGGTGGCTCCGAACAAGGCCGTGGTGGGCGCCAATGCTTTCGCGCATGAAGCCGGGATTCACCAGGACGGGATTATCAAGAATCCGTTAACGTATGAAATCATGTCGCCGCAAAGTGTGGGAGTGCCGGCGCGGTCGCTGGTGCTAGGGAAACATTCCGGGCGCAATGCCCTGCGCGTGGGTTTAAAGGATTTGGGATACGAGCCGACCGATGACGAGCTGGTACAAATCTACCGGCGGGTGACCGCGCTAGCGGATCAGTCGAAGGATGTCCGCGCGCGAGATTTGGTGGCCATTGCGCACGAAGTGATTCGGCGCGGGGCGTCAAAGGCTCCTGCGGGTGTTGGCACTGCCGCGGAATCGCCAGTCGCGTAGAAGCGGGCGAGCAGATAGAAAACTTTTCAAGATTGCCGCTTG
>DATHKK010000494.1:0-3990 GCA_035489355.1 Candidatus Limnocylindria bacterium | reverse complement strand
AGCGTAAACACGCTCGACGCGCGAGCGGTCGCTCTCTTTTTGATTCGTCGTCGTGTGGGCCGCCAAAGCTTTTGCGCGCTCGATCATGAAGCGGCTGTTGAGCGCATAAAGTTTCTGCGTCGCCGTGGTGGTCGTCGCGCGTTTCTCGGCGTGAACATTGGCATCCGGGTAATCGAATTGCATCAGCGTGCCGTTCAACTGGAGCCGGCTGACGCGCGAATGAACCGTGCGCCGGAAATTGTTGGTGGCATCGAGTTCAAGCGATGGTCCGCTGCCAAGGTCCAATCCGCCGGTGACGAAGAGCAACGTGTCGCGCCACTGCTCGATGGAGAGCCGCCGCCGGTTCATACGCCACAGCGATTCGTTGGAACTGTCGAGAGCCGCGTTCTTCACGTTGCTCCGCGAGTCTTGCTGGTAGGTGGCAGACAAAACGATTTCGCGCACGAGGGCTTTCACGGACCAGCCCTGCTGCACGAAACGCGTCGCGAGAAAATCGAGCAAGGCCGGATCGCTGGGCGGATTCCCCGAGTGTCCGAAGTTGCTCGGCGTGTCCACGATGGGTTTGCCGAAGAACATTCCCCACACGCGATTCACCATGACCCGCGACGTGAGCGGATTGTGCGGCGAGGCAATGGCCGCCGCCAACTCAACGCGGCCGCTGCCATTCGTGAAGGCCACCGCACTTTCATCCGATAACACGCGCACGAAACGTCGCGGCGTGATCTTGCCTTTGCGCTCCACATTCCCGCGAATGAACACGTTCAGGTCCTGCGGTTTGTCATCTTCCACGATGTGCAGCGTGGCCGGGTCCATCTTGTTCTTCGCCGGCTCCTCACTGTTGTCCTCTTTCGGGGCCGCGCCGCCCGGAACTTTATTGACCATGCGGGTGCTCGCGAACACTCCGGCCATCGCGTAGTAATCTTCGCGCGAAATGGGATCGAACTTGTGATCGTGACAGCGCGCGCAGGCGACGGTCAGGCCGAGGAAAGTGCGCGTCACCGTGTCTACGCGGTCTTCCCATTCGTCCGCCATCACGTCGAGGCGTCCACGGTTGTAATACTTGGGTCCGAGTCCGAGGAAGCCCAGCGCCGCGAGATCATTCGTATGCTCGAGTTTGTCGGCCGCGAGTTGAAGCTGAATGAACTGATCGTAAGGCAAATCGCGATTAAAGGCCGCGATAATCCAATCGCGATACTTGTAAGCGTTCGGGTAAAAAAACTTCGTATCGCTGCCCACCTGGTGCGCCTGATCTTCCGCGTACCGTGCCAGCGGCAGCCACAGGCTCGCCATGCGTTCGCCGAAACGCGGGGAGGCGAGCACCCGATTCACGACGCGTTCGTAGGCATCGCGCCGTTTGTCTTTCAGAAACGCGCTGACCTCCTGCGGCGTAGGCGGCAAGCCCGTTAAGTCGAATGTGACCCTGCGAATTAATGTCGCTTTCTCGGCTTCATCAGAGGGCGAAAGCGCTTTGGATTCGAGCCGGGAGAGAACGAAGTAGTCAAGTTCCTGCCGCGGCCATCGCTTGTTATGAACTTGAGGACGTTGAGGCGTCGCGGGTTTTTGGAACGACCAGAACAGGCGCTCCTTGGCCAGTTCCGCATCCTCCTCAACGGCGAAAGAGCGATGCGAACCGCAGACCAGGAGGAGAAATCCCATCTCCGCGGCGAAGCGGACGCTTCGTCGAAGCACGCGAATGGATGCGATGCTAATCATAGCTGTTGCGGGTTCACGTAGGCTGACGCGACCACGGGGGCGCTATTCACGCCAGCTTGTGGGGAAAACCGCACCGAGGCTGTCCCGAGACTACTGCGCTTTATCGTCCGCCTTATCGTCGGCTTTGTCCTCAGCCTTATCGCTTTCGTCTTTCTTGTCGGCTTCAGTGTCCTTATTGGCCTCGGCCCGCTGGCCTCGGCCGCTTCTCCTGTCGCTGCCACCCAGGGTGCGGATGCGTTCGCGCACCCATTCATCGGCCATGCCTTTGTCGCGAGCCTGCTCGAAATCTTTTTTGGCCTCTTCTTTCTTGCCGAGGAGTTCATGCGCCTGGCCGCGATCCGCCAGCAGCAGCGCGTCACTGGTGCCGCGACTGAGACGCTGATTCAATTCTTCGAGCGCCTCTTTGGCGTCCGCCTTCGCCTCGTCATCTTTTTGCATCGCGAAAAGAACTTTGGCGCGGCGAATCAGCCAACTGCTGCGCAGGCGTGAGTCCTTCAACTCGGCCTGGATGCGTTCAAGCGCCGCCTCGGCTTTGCCGCCGTCGATCAATGCGTCGATCCATTCCGCTTCGAGGAGACCGCTGCCGGTGGCTTTGATGCCTTCAGCCAATCCTTTGATGCGCTCTTTCTTCAGACCCAGTTGCTGTTGGAGCAGGCTGCGGGCGAGATAGCATTCAGAGTTCTCGGAGTGCTCGCGGATGGCTTTTTCCATTTCATCGAGCGCCTTCTGATGGTCGCGGCGCGCGCGCAGAAAATCTGATCGCGCGATGTACAACGACGCCTTCTCCGGCCCTTCGGTCGCGTACTTCAACCCGCGGGCGGCGGTATCGAGCGCCTCATTGGTCTTGCCCACGGTGAAGTAGGCGCGGGCCAGCTCGCGCAGAATCGCCGCGGAATGAGATTCGAAATCGAGCGCGCGTTCGAGATCCTTGACCGCTTCAGCGCCTTTGCGGAGGACGTTGTATTCGATGGCGCGTTGCAAAAGCAGATCCGCCGACGGCCCTTCTGTTTTGATGCGATCGGTGAGTTCATCAATTTCGTGTTCAGGACCGTCGTGCGCGTACGCGATCGAAAAAGAATTCACTGCCAGCCAAATGCTTGCGGCGCATCCGGCGACTGCCAGTCGGAAGAGCTTCATAGTTTAGTCCTCCAGTATCAGAAACGGATTTACGAACAGATCCAGGCTCTCACGCGCGGCGTGGGCCTCAATGGTGAAAACGTTCACCCCGTCCTTCAAACTCTTGTGCAAATCCTTGAGCGCGATATAAGCCGCGCCAGCTTCCTCCCGCGGAACAATCTTTTGCACATTGCGTCCGCTGCTGCGTCCGATGCCTTTGCGCGCGACTTCGCGACCGTTGATGTAGGCGATGAAACCATCGCTGTAATTCACCACGAGGCCCAGTTCCGTGATCTTGTCCACCTGCTCCACGGTGAACTCGCGGCGCAGGTAAATCGAGGAGGCTTTGCCGCGAATTTTCGTCAGCTCCGTCTGGAAAGGTTCGTCGCCAAAACCAAAGCCCGCCTTACCGCGCTTCCAGTCCGACGCGTCGAAATCCCGCCGCGTCCAGTCCATGGTTTTCGGGTCTTCGCCAGCCAAATATTGCCACTCAGCATTTTTTGGGATCACTACCTTGTAATCCACGGGCATCGCGGTCTGCACCAGGTAGTCGGCTGACTTTACCTCGTTCGTCGTCTTCTTGTATTCCTCTGGCTGCCACGGGAGCGCGAGGCGGACGGGATCCACTTTGCCGCGCTTCACCATGCTGAACAGATCGCGGACTTTGCCAGTGCGATTGATCATTCGCCCGGTCATCGTATCGCCGTCCACGTCGATGATGACCGATCCGTACTCAGTGAGGGTCCTTTTCATGATCGAGACCGTGCCTTTGCGGCTCATCGCTGCGCCGGCATTGCCCGCGACGATGGCCACCGTGCCTTCGTGCGGATGAATGCCTGCGCTTTTGCGGTAAGGGCCGTCGCCGTCGGGATCGCCATCGCCATCGTCCAACACATTGTTTTCCGCCACCATGTTCGTTGCGCCATAGACGCCGTCGATTAGCATGGAACGCTCGTAAATGTGGGAGTGTCCCGCCAGCACCAGATCCACGCCGCCGGATTCAATGATGGGCATGAGAAATTGGCGCATCTCGGCCATGTCCTTTTCCTTATCTGAATCGTGAGAGCCTTTGGTGTAGGGAGGGTGATGAAAGAAGGCGACCTGCCAATCCGCTTTCGCCTTCTCCAAATCGGCCTTGAGCCACTTGGCCATCGCCTTGTC
>DATHKK010000493.1:0-4210 GCA_035489355.1 Candidatus Limnocylindria bacterium | reverse complement strand
TGGCACTGAGCCATTCGCAGTATTTGTTCGCGGCGTGGTGCGTCATGCTGATGGCGGGATAACCTTCCTTGCCCATGCCGAAACTCATTTCCACGTAAGGCTTCGTGGGCCGCGAGACTGCGTCCGAGATTTTGTCCACGTAAGGATCGGTGACGATCTCTTTTTGAAATTTCCGCTCCTCGTCCTGATACATGAACAACTCGTACTCACTCCAGGTGACTTCGCAGACGCCCATCCAGAACGGCTCGATCTTCACCTTGTGCTGCGGGCTTTCATCAGGCTTGCGGCCGGCTTCCGGCGCAGGACTGCCCATGACAAATTCTCCGCCCTTGATCGGCGTCATGCTGTAACTGACCTGCGTGCCGGGAATCGTATTGGTGTAAGCCTTCA
This sequence comes from Candidatus Limnocylindria bacterium, assembly GCA_035489355.1. Lineage (GTDB taxonomy): Bacteria > Verrucomicrobiota > Verrucomicrobiia > Limisphaerales > SIBH01 > JANNGC01. Next base: position 3,820 of record DATHKK010000493.1, on the reverse strand, counting down.
TCTCTGCCTCCGTCGCCGCGTCCACTTTCGCCGTAAGCTGTTTGTGAATGTCCGCGACAGTCGTGAGTTCGTTGCCCGCGGCTTCCTCTTTCTTTCTGGGCGTGAGCCTCAATCCATCCGGCCACGACGCTCCTTGTTCGATCCACCCGGCGAGTAACTCGATCTCTTCCTTGGGCAACGGACCATTCTTGTTCAACGGCGGCATCAACCCATCGTCGTTCGTGTCCACCGTCGTCGACGTGTAAACGAGGCTCTCTTTCAATTTGCCGGGAACGATGCCCGGGCCGCCATCGCCACCTTTGAAAGCGAGCATCTTCTCATCGAGACGCAATCCGCCTTTGCTGTGCCCTTCGCGATGACACGCCACGCAGTTGAACTCGAGGATGGGCTGAATGTCTTTCACGAAATCGACCTGCTTCACTGCGGCCAGAGAAACGCCCGCGGGCCACTTGGCCCCTTCATCGATCCACGCCTTCAACACTTCCGTCTGCTCCTTCGTCAACGGTTTGTTCTTCGGCTGCGGCGGCATCGCCTTGTCGTCATCCGCCGGCAAAATGGTCGTGGTGTAAAGCGAGCTGTCCTTCGACTTGCCCACGATGAGCGCCGGCCCACCGTCCCCGCCCGTGATCGCCAGTTCCTTGGTGTGCAAACGCAAGCTCCCCTTTCCTTGCTCGCTCCCGTGGCATCTGACGCAATTCTGTTCCAGGATCGGCTTGACCTGTTTGTTGAAATCGATCGGCTCCGCAGCTATGAGCAACGCCGGCGCGAGGGCCAGCATCGTCGTCGGAAAAAGACAATTCAGTTTCATTCGTGACTTAAAACGTAGCGCGAAAGTTGGACGGCAGCCAAGGCGATGTCAATTCACCGGCTGCGCCCTGGAGGAGTGACAGTGACGGACTTGTTCCTGTTCCAATGGAGTATTCCATCCGGGGCCAGTTTCGGGGTTCGCCCTGATTCACGGTTCTTTCGCCCTGCCGTAGAACGTCACCCGTTAGTCAGGACGGGGCATCCACAGCCCCGCGGGCATAACGGCGGGCGAGTGCGTTGCCTGCCGGAGCATAGGCCAGTGTGAGGGGACGCTGGCCAGAGATGGGTGGGCGCAGGTAAGGGGTTCCGGCGCCCGCCCAATTTTTTTCTGAGTTGAACGTTCCTGCTTCCAGGCTGAAGGTTGCGCGGCGTTGAAGTTTCAACGGCAACTTTTAATTTCCAAACACCATGACCGATCCGCGCTTTGTGAAGCTGGCCAAACTCCTCATCGACTATTCCACCGCCATGAAACGTGGCGAACGCGTGTTGATTGAAGTGATCGACGTGCCGGACGAATTTGCCGTCGAGCTGATGCGCGCCACGCGCAAGGCCGGCGCCATTCCCATTCTGGAGGTGCGTCACGGTCGCGTGACCCGCGAAATCATCCGCGACACCGATGACAAACACGCCGCGCTCGTCCGCGAGATCGAATTGGCGCGCATGAAGAAGGTGCAGGCTTACATCGCCATTCGCGGCGCGGCCAACGCCAGCGAAAACGCCGACGTGCCGAGCGACCGCATGGCGCTTTACTCGAAGACCTTGCGCCCGGTGCTCGATTATCGCGTCAACAAAACGCGCTGGTGCGTCCTGCGCTGGCCCACGCCGAGCATGGCGCAGGCGGCGAGCATGAGCACCGAAGCGTTCGAGAATCTTTACTTCGACGTCTGCACCATGGACTACCCCAGGATGGCGAAGGCGATGCTCCCGCTGGAACGGCGCATGAAAAAGTCCGACAAGGTCCACATCACCTCGCCGGGAACGGATCTGCGCTTCAGCATCAAAGGCATCGGTGCCGTGAAGTGCGAAGGCATTCGCAACATCCCCGATGGCGAAGTGTTCTCCTGTCCCGTGAAGAACTCCGTTCAGGGCCACATCACCTTCAACACGCCCACGATTTACTCCGGCACGAAGTTCGAGAACGTGCGGCTGGAATTCAAAGACGGGAAGATCGTCAACGCCACCGCGAACAACACCAAGCGGCTTAACGAAATTCTCGATACCGACGCAGGCACACGCTACATCGGCGAGTTTTCACTCGGGTTCAATCCCTACATTCTAAACCCGATGTGCGACATCCTGTTCGACGAAAAGATTGCTGGCTCGCTGCACTTCACACCCGGCCAGGCTTACGAAGTCGCGGACAACGGCAATCGCTCGGCCGTGCATTGGGACATGGTGCTCATCCAGCGCAAGGAATGGGGCGGCGGCGAAGTGAGCTTCGACGGCGAGGTCATTCGCAAAGACGGACTGTTCGTGCCGAAGGATTTGCAGCCGCTGAATCCGAAGAACTTGAAGTAAGAGAGGGCGAGATCAGACTTAGAGGACACCCACTCCGCCTGCACCGGGAAACAACCGCGTGCCGATGAAAACGACGTGGGGCGAGACTCCGTTGAGCCATCGATTACCAGGATTAGCCGCGAGGAACGCCCATCGCTTTTTACTCCGCGTGTCACACGGACGCGCGCCTGCTCCCACGAACCGGCCCAATTGCTGAATGCCTGAATCCTCCCGCCGCGCCTCACTCACCGGCACTGATGGCGGATCTGTCGGTGAACCCGACCAACGGAATGGGTTCGAAGGGCTGAAGAGGACGACGGCTTATAAAATCCTGTGACCTTTTCGGCTGGCCGGGAGTTTAACTGTGAGAGTCACGATATGAGCACGGAAGGCGAAGATTTTGATCTGTTGCGCGAGTACGTCGCCAACCAGTCCGAGACAGCGTTTCGGACGCTCGTCGAGCGGCATGTGGACATGGTGTATGCCACGGCGCTGCGACAGGTCGGTGATGCTCATCTGGCAGAGGAGGCGACCCAGGCCGTCTTCATCACGCTGGCCAGGAAGGCGCGCGGGCTTTCGTCGTCCACGATTCTCGCCGGCTGGCTGTTTCGCGCGGCGCAATTCGCGGCGGCGAAAGTCCAACGCACTGAGTTACGCCGCAAACACTGGGAACAACAGGCCGCTCAAATGGAACCGATCACTTCTGACAGCGCCGCCGCCTGGGACCAGATGGCGCCGCAACTCAACGAGGCGTTGAACGAACTCACGGAACCGGATCGCGACGCGCTCATCCTGCGTTTCTTCGAGAGCAAGAGCATGGCGCAGGTCGGCAGCGCGCTCGGCACGTCGGAGGGCGCGGCGAAGATGCGCGTGGCGCGGGCGCTGGATCAGTTGCGCGGGATTTTTCAGGCGCGCGGAACTGCCCTGCCCGTCACACTGCTGGCGGCGGCGCTTTCGGCATCCGCCACGCAGGCCGCGCCCGTCGGACTCGCAGCCACGATCACGACTTCTGCTTTGCTGAAATCAACCACCATCCCATTACTCACGAAAGGACTGCTACTGTTTATGAATTGGAACGCTCGCAAACTGGCCATCACGGCCATCATTGTTCTGTCACTCTCCACGGTCGCGACCACCTCGGTGGTGGCGGTGCTGCTGTGGAAGCAATCACGCCCCGTGGCGGGTGCGCCGGCGGCACCGCCGCCACAGGCTGAACAGGAAGTGGTTTTGGGCCTGAACGATTCCGGGGGCTTGAATTTTACCCCGGGGAAGGATGGCACCCTGCGCGTGAAAACGGCGGACGGGGATTTCATCGTCACCAACGGCGTGAATCACATCGTGACGACGGATGATCAGGGACACACGAAAGAGATCACCATTGCCACGGACGAGAACGGTGGCGGTCGGCGGATGACGGTGCGTTCGTTCCGCGGTGCGGCGGGCGGCCCGCCGACGAGTGGAGCGGGTGGCGGCCCGGTGCGGGTGCGCGGCGAGGCCGGGCCGGGAACGCGGGGTG
>DATHKK010000492.1:0-3633 GCA_035489355.1 Candidatus Limnocylindria bacterium | reverse complement strand
GCGAGTACGAACTCGTCTTCTTCGTCGGCGATTATTTTGCGACAAAGAATCCCGCACCGGCGCAAATCCGTTTCCTCGATCGAGTGCCGGTTCGTTTCGGCATCGCCGACGCTGGCGCGCGCTATCACATCCCGTTGCTTTGTTCCCCATGGGCCTACTCGACTTATCGCGGCAGTTGATGCGCCGCTGCGACGAACTCGGCGCGATCAGCGACCAGTCGGGGCGTTTGACTCGCGCCTTCCATTCGCCCGCGATGCAACGGGCCAATCAACTCGTCGGCTCGTGGATGCGTGCCGCTGGACTCAAAGTGCGTGAAGACGCGGCGTTCAATCTCCTCGGCATTTGGCCCTCAGCGAGGCGAAATGCGAAGACGCTGTTACTCGGATCACACCTCGACACGGTTCCCGATGCCGGCAAATACGACGGCCCGCTCGGTGTGTTGACGGCGATTGCGGCCGTCGAACATTTGCGCGCGACTGGCGCAACGCTGCCTTTCAATCTCGAAGTCGTCGGCTTCAGCGATGAGGAAGGCGTGCGCTATCAGACCGCGTATTTGGGAAGCGGCGCGTTCACGGGAACACTTCGCAAGATCGATCTCACTCGCATCGAAGAAAAAGGAATCATGCGGGCGCGCCGCTCGAAGAAGGAATTTCTCGGCTTCTGTGAAGTCCACATCGAGCAAGGCCCGGTGCTCGAGCAAGCCAATCGCCCGCTCGGAGTTGTTTCCGGCATCGCCGGGCAAAGCCGGCTGCACGTGGAATTTCACGGACGCGCCGGTCATGCGGGAACCGTCCCGATGGACCTGCGGCGCGACGCTTTGGCCGGCGCGGCCGAACTCATCCTCGCGGTGGAACGATGCGGAGTCCAGGCGACCGTCGGACAAATTTACGCTGCGCCCGGCGCGAGCAATGTCATTCCCGGATACGTCACACTTTCCATCGACGTACGTGACATGGAGGATGGGCGGCGAATTTCGGCGATCAAAACTTTGCGGCAGAAAGCCAAACAGATTGCAACCCGGCGCGGTCTGCGCCTGATCTGGAAAATGGTGCAGGAAACTTCAGCGGTGTGGTGCGACAAAGAAATGACAGAAGTCCTTGAATCTTGCGTGAGACGAAATGGAATTGACTGCGCTTCTTTGCCGAGCGGCGCCGGCCACGATGCCGCCGTGTTGGCAAAAATTTGTCCCGTCGCCATGCTGTTCGTTCGCTGCAAGGACGGCATCAGTCATCATCCCGCCGAATCGGTGAAGCCATCGGACGTCGCCGATGCCATCGGCGTCCTGGCGAACTTCGTTGAAACTCTGGGGGCGCGTCATGCCTGAGTTCGATTTGCTCATCCGCGGCGCGACGCCCCTAACCAAGATCGGTATTACCGATGGCAAGTTCGCCGGGTTCAACGCCGGTTCCGCCCGAGAGGAAATTGATGCCACCGGTTTGCTCGTCTTGCCTGGCATCGTGGACGCGCATGTTCATTTCAATGAGCCGGGACGCGCCGACTGGGAAGGATGGGCGACTGGTTCCCGCAGCGCCATCGCCGGCGGCGTCACCACGGTGTGCGACATGCCGCTCAACTCGACTCCGCCGGTGATCAACATCGCGGCCTTCGATGCCAAGCTCCAGGCCGCGCGAACGCAGTCGGCGTGTGATTTCGCGCTGTGGGGCGGACTCGTGCCCGGTTCTTTGGGCCATCTGAAACCGCTGGCTGAGCGTGGCGTCATCGGTTTCAAAGCCTTCATGTCGGACAGCGGCATCGAAGATTTTCCCAAAACAGATCTGGCCACGCTGCGTGAAGCGATGTTCCGCGCGACCGAACTGGATCTTCCGGTCGCGGTTCACGCGGAGATCGACCGCGAGATTCCGGCGAGCGGTCAATCGGTCGAAGACTATCTCGCCTCGCGTCCCGTCGAGATGGAATTGGAAGCGATTCACGCCGCGCTTGAGATTGCCGAAGAGACCGACTGCGCCCTGCACATCGTTCACGTCAGCAGCGGCCGCGGAGTGGCCTTGATCGCGGAAGCGCGCGCTCGCGGAGTGAACGTCACGTGCGAGACGTGTCCGCATTATCTGATCTTCACCGGCGATGACATGGTGCGCCTGGGAGCCGTTGCCAAGTGCGCCCCGCCGATGCGCGAAGATGCGGAGCGAACCGCGTTGTGGGAACATCTTCGCGCCGGCCGCATCGATACGATTGGCAGCGATCATTCGCCGTCCCCTTGGAACTTGAAGGAGCGGGCGAATTTCTTTCAGGTCTGGGGCGGCATTTCCGGCGTTCAACATCTCGCGCCCGTGCTCATCGAGGCCGGCCTCGATCCGCTTTTGTTGGCCCAGTTCGCCGCGCGCAACCCCGCGGAACGTTTTCGTCTCGCGCACAAAGGCCGACTGGAAGTGGGCACGGATGCCGACCTGTTCCTGGTGGAACCCAACGCTGATTACGAAGTCACGGCGGAATCGTTGTTCTATCGTCACCGGCGCTCGCCTTACATCGGACGGCGCTTGCGAGCGCGAGTGGATCGAACCATCCTGCGCGGCAAAACAATTTTTCTTAACGGCCAATTTGTCGGAAAACCAGCGGGAGAATTTCTAAAACCCTTATGAACCAGAAGCTCGGCCTCACGCGGAATGTCATCCAACGCAACTACGCTCTCGTCACTCCCGACGGCCACGTGGCGAGTGTGCTGCCGGGTTGGACGCAATGCCGGCCATTCGTCCTGATCTCTTCCGCGCTGGGCGCCGGCTTTTCCCAATATCTTGTCAGCCTGAATGAGAACAGCGCCGGCCTTGGAGACACGGGCGACAAGGAATGGTTTTTGTACGTCGTCGCCGGCTCCGCCAAGGTGAACAATGTTTCGCTGAGTGAAGGTGGATTCGCGTTCGTCCCGCCCGGCAGTCACTACGAAGTGCGCGGCGCGGCCAAAGACTCGCGCTTGCTCATCTTCGAAAAAACTTACGAGCCGTTGAACGGGCAAGCAGCGCCTGCGTTTTTCACCGGACACGAACGCGACATCGCCGAGTCGCCCTTCCTCGATGATCCACACGCGCGGCTGAAAATTCTGATCCCCAACAATCCAGCCGCCGACATGGCCGTGAATATTTTCACGTACGATCCGGGAGCCACGCTGCCCTTCGTCGAGACCCACGTCATGGAACACGGCATGTTGTTTCTCAGCGGCAGCGGCGTGTATCGATTGAATGACGACTGGCATCCGGTGACCGCGGGCGATGTCATTTGGATCGCGCCTTACTGCCCGCAATGGTTCATCGCCGCCGGACCGCACCCGTGCCGTTACATTTACTACAAAGACGTGAACCGGATGCCGCGCTGAGCGGAGCATCTTTGCGGCAGCCCGGGGACGAATCCAGTCTTGCGCGCCGAAGAACTATTCGTCATTCGTCAGTCCTCATTCAACATGAGCCTGCTAATCAAGAACGGTGAGATCGTCACGGCCAGCGAGCGTTACGTGGCCGACATCTTCTGCGAAGGCGAAACCATCACGCGCATCGACCGGAACATTTCCGCGCCCGCTGGTGCTGAAGTGATCGACGCGACCGGCAAGTTCGTCTTCCCCGGATTCATTGATCCGCACGTTCATATCTATCTGCCGTTCATGGGCACGTTTGCGAAGGACACGCA
>DATHKK010000491.1:0-3085 GCA_035489355.1 Candidatus Limnocylindria bacterium | reverse complement strand
CGAGCAGAAGGACGCCGTGGCGCTGTCGCGTCTCGCGCACAGTTCCGCCGGCGCGAGCAGTGTCTGCGGCATCGTCGCGATGGAAGACTTGTTCCGCCAGGCGGAGCGTCTAGGAAAAGAAAATCGCGTGGACGAAGCCATTCCTGTCGCGAGGGAACTGGCGGTTCAGTTTGAACGTGTCAAAGCGTACCTCCTAAACTCGCGGCTGAATTTGCCGCTGTCATAAAACGTGGCTATGAAGAAGAAAATCCTGATTATCGAAGACGACCCGATCGTTTCTCATATTTACCGCAGCCGGCTGGAGAATGATGGGTTCGAAGTGGACGTCGCCGCCGACGGCCAGGCTGGTTACTACCGGCTCTTCGAGATGAAGCCTTCCGCCCTCGTGCTCGACCTGATGTTGCCTAAACTCAACGGCATCGACTTGTTGAAGAAGATTCGCGCCACGCGTGAGTTCGAAAAATTGCCCGTCGTGGTTTTCACGAATGCTTACGTCGCGAACATGATTCACGAGGCGCTCACGGCAGGAGCTTCCGGCGTTTACAACAAGTCCACCATCACGCCGCGCCAAATCATCGATGTCCTGAATACTCTTCTTTCGCCCGAACACGCCGCTGCGGACGCGACGAGCAATGGATCGAATGGCTCGAGTGCATCCCATAGCGCGAACGGCGCGAAAAACGGGGGCGCCGCGCTGACAGCCGATGGCAAGGATGATTCCAGTTTCCAAAAGGAATTGATGACGACTTTCCTTGCCTCGAGCGGCAGCGCTGTGAGCGAAATGCGCAAGATGCTTCAGGAAGCCAGCCGTGCTGATGAAGTCGCGCGTGTGGCCCACGTCAATGTGCTCTTCCGCAAGGTGCGCGCTTTTTCCTCCAGCGCCGGCATGGCCGGGCTCCCTGCCCTCGCCAAAATCGGCGGCGCCACCGAAGCATTGGTCAAGGAAATGATGGACAAGCCGAAGTCGGTAACCCCTTCGACGCTGCGCACCACGGCGCAGGCGATTGATTCTTTTGCCGAGCTTTCCAAAGCCGGCTTGCGCGCAGACCTGGCGGACAATCCGCCGATTGAAATTTTGATCGTCGATGACGAAGTGCTTTCGCGCCGCGCGATTGTTTATGCGCTGGAGAAAGCGTTCCTCAAGGCGACTTCGGTGGAAGACAGCGAGGCCGCGCTGGCCCAGACGCACACGAAGAAGTTCGATCTGATGTTCCTCGACGTGAACATGCCGGGCATGGACGGATTTCAACTCGCCGATAAATTGCGCCAGAACGGAGTGAACAAAACCACGCCCATCGTGTTCGTCACCGGCTCAAATGATTTTCAGGTGCGCGCGCAATCGACGTTGCGCGGCGCGAGCGATCTCATCGCCAAGCCATTCATGTTCATCGAACTGACGGTCAAGGCGCTCACCTTCGCGCTGCGTCACCGCATTACTACGCAAAGAGAAGCACTGACGACTGCGACGGCCAGCGCTCGCAGCACCAAGCCGGCGGAGAATGCGGAACTCATCATCTGACGGTGTTGATAATGGACATCACGGATGAGCACATACAGACACAAATAGCGAGGCGGGAAAGAGACTCTTCACATCCCGCTTTGGGTGTCGATCCGATGCCGGACAGGGACGAACCGGGCCGTTTTGCATCGGCAAACTGTTTCTCGTCTTCCTTTCTCCATCGCACCCGATGAACCCTGGACCCGAGCCAGCCGTGCATCCGCTTCGCGCCGCCGCCGCGGAGTTTGCGCCCGCGCCCTCCCTGGAATGTGTCGCACGCGACCGCTTGCTGCGGCTCTCGCTCGGCCTCGCTTTTCTACATTTCATCGTAGCTTTCGGTCATGTGCTCAATCCGTATGGTTGGGAACTCAACAGTCCGCTCACGATGTTTCAGGACGTATCGTGGAGCCGCCTCCCGGCCTGGACGCTCGCGATGGCATCAGCCTGCTTTCTCGTCGTCCTGCGCTTGCTGCTGCCACGATTGCCGCTGCAATGGGCGCATCCGCTCGGCACTTTCGTCTCAACGCTGGTGGTTCTCAACGCTCTCGGCTGGTTCACGCTGGGCATCACGCCGGAGAAAACTGTGCCGCTCGCTTTCACCGTGTTTGGTGCGGGCTGCTTTCTCTTCACCACACGCTCGCTCGTGATCGTCATCATCATCGCGCTGGGCGGCTGGGGTTGGTTCGCGCGGCAATCGGGTTTCTCCACCGGCTGGCCTTACTTCGGCGGAGTGCTGGCAACGGCGTGCGTGATCTCACTTCTGTTTCAACGGCTTCATCTGCAAGCGATCAAGCAGATGCTGCGCACTACTCCGGCCAAGAATGGATCGGATGCCGTGGCAAGATCCGGCGTTCCTGAAACCGACGATCGTTTTCGCCGTTGGTATGAAGCCACCTTCGAAGGCATCGCGATTCACGAGAAGGGCGTGATCCTCGAAGCCAATCAGGCGCTGGCCACCCTGCTCCGCTGTGATCTAGATGCGTTGACCGGCCAGAACCTGCTGGATTGGTTCACGCGCGCGTCCCGTGATGTGATCGAGGAAAGTATTCTCCTTGGAAATTTTCGTCCGTTCGAAGCCGTGGCACGCCGCCCGGACAAAACGGAGTTGCATGTCGAGCTGTTCACCAAGCGCATCGGCTTCGGCGGCAAGGAAGTCATGGTCACGGCGTTCCGCGACATCACGGAACGCCAGCGCGCCGCCGCCGCGCTCAATGCCGAGCAGCAGCGCCTCCAGCAACAGTATCGCCGGCAGCTTGCGCTCGCGCGCCTGGCCGTGACGACCGGCGAATCCACCGAGGTCGCACGCATTCTCGACTGCATTGCGGAAACCGCCGTCGGCGTGCTGCCCCTGCGAGGCGGCGCCGCCGTCTGGATTCACGAGGAGGATCAATTCGCGCCCGCCGCCTCCCACATGGTTCGCGTTGCGGAAACTTTTGATCCCTCCGTGCAGCTTCTGCGCGTAGCGGAATGGGTCCGCGAAAACCGCGAGACGTTCGTTGCGTCCGACATCACGCGCGATGATCCATTCGAAGTGAACCGTCCGGTCGCTTTCGTCACCGCTTACGTCGGCGTGCCGTTGCTCGATGG
>DATHKK010000490.1:0-7788 GCA_035489355.1 Candidatus Limnocylindria bacterium | reverse complement strand
GTCGGCGAGCATACGACCCTGGTGCAGGATGAGCACTCGATTACAGGTAATCTCCACCTCGGGCAGAATGTGCGTCGAGAGCAGCACCGTGTGCCGGCCCGCGAGATCCTTGATCAACTGGCGCACGGAACGAATCTGAATCGGGTCGAGTCCAGCGGTTGGCTCGTCGAGAATGATTAACTCCGGCTCATGAACCAGGGCGTCCGCCAGGCCCACGCGTTGTTGATAGCCTTTGGACAGTTGCCCGATGACGCGTTTGCTCACGTCCGCCAGGCCACATTGCTCCAATACCGTGTCCACCCGCTCGCGAGATCGCGAATGGCCCAGGCCTTTCAGGCGCGCGCGGAATTTCAGGTAATCGCGCACGCGCATCTCTTTGTGCAGCGGATTGTTCTCCGGCATGTAGCCGATGTGTCGGCGCACTTCATCCGCCTCTGTAAAAACATCGAAGCCCGCCACGCGCGCCGTGCCGGAAGTCGCGGGCATGAAACAGGAAAGGATGCGCATGATGGTCGTCTTGCCCGCGCCATTAGGGCCGAGCAAGCCCACGATTTCGCCGGTTGCCACGGAGAACGTCAGGCCGTTCACCGCGCGGTGACCGGCGTAACGCTTGGTCAAGTTGGCGACTTCAATCATGGAGAGTTTCTGCGTGCGCGCTGGAGCTTAGGGCAGGCGGTTCGCGATGAGCGAACAAAAATTCAACGTTCATCCGGGAGCGTGCTGCCAGTTTTCAACTGGCAGAGGCGCGTTGAAACAGAGGAATCCCACTGCCGTTTGCAAACCGGCAGCACGTTGCGGCAACGCGAAAAACCATTGGAGCAGCCGCACTTCCTCATCGCACCGCGACTTCAACCTTGGCTTGTTGAAGCTCGACGAACCGGCCCACCCGGCGTGGAATGATCACTTCGAACTGCGATTTGTCGCCGCGCGCTTTCGCGTAGAGCGCCTTGGCCACAGGAACAAAACTCGGCGCCGGTTGCATCTCATACCACGCCACCTGTCCGTCCACCGTGGTGATGATCATGTTCTTCTGCAATCCCGCCCGAGCCGCGGGACTGTCCGCATCAACGTCGGTGATGACCACGCCACGCTTATCGCCCAAGCCCAGAGTGCGCGCGATTTCAGGCGTCACGTCTTCGATGGACAATCCAATTTTTTTGCGCACGAGATCGGAGTTGAAGAAAGAGCTTTCGCGCACGAGCCGGACGCGCGCGCTGTGCCGCTGCCCATCGCGCTGAACGACGAGCGATACGGTATTGCTGGTGCCGGCATCGATCAGTTCACGGATGAACTCGATGAACCTTTTGGGAGCCTTCCCGTTCACCTCCACGATTTGATCGCCGGCGCGCAACCCCGCCTTGCCCGCGGGACTTTCCGGCTGCACGGAGCTGATGGTCAGCGGCAGAATGCCCGGCTTCACGCGCGCGCCGAACCAAAGCGAGCGCAGCGTTTCCGGCGAATACATGTCGGACAGCGCCGCCGTGACTCGCCGCACAGGAATGGCGAAGCCAATCCCCTGCCCTTCACGATAAACAGCGACGCTCACGCCGATCAGATCGCCGCGGAGATTCACCAAAGGGCCACCGCTGTTGCCAGGGTTGATCGCGGCATCGGTTTGCAACCAGTCCTCGACTTCGAGCGGTTCGTTCTCCAGCGGCGGACGGCGGCTCTTGGAACTGAGAATGCCTTTGCTCACCGAACCGCCGAGGCCGAAGGGATTGCCCAGCGCAATGACAGTTTCGCCGAGCAACAGATCGTCGTCCGACGCAAACTGGATCGCGGAAAACTTTTCACCTTTGGGATTCGATATCTTGAGCAGAGCCACGTCCGTGAACGAAGCGCCCACGACGCGCTCCGCTTCCAGCTCGCGGCCATCGGTCAGGCGCACGAAAACTTTCGTGGCGCGGCTCACCACGTGAAAGTTCGTCAGCACCCAGCCGTCCTCATCAATGATGACGCCAGAACCAAGGCTGTAGGTCGTCTCCGGTCCGCGCCGCCGATAGTAAGGTCCCCAGAGTCCCGTGAACAACTGCTCGAACGGATCGTGGCGCTCGACAATCGTCTCGGTGCGAATGTTCACGACGGCGGGCAAGGCGCGTTGCACCGCCTCGACCGTGGCATCGCGGCGAATGTCGGGTGCGGGTGCAGCCGCCGCCGCGCGCACACCAGCGATGGAAGCGAGCAGCGATGCAAGAACCAGAATCCATTTCTTCTCGAATAACTTCATGACTGTTAGTGGAACACGACAAAACACATTTTAGTTCGTTCAAATTCCAAGTGAACTTCACCGCGCTGACTCGATCCGTTCGGCAAAGAACGTGGCGTTCTCGAAACCGACCAACCGAAGGTTCCGGCGCTCCTGTCCGTCCGCGCCGATGAAGACAATCGTTGGAAACGCTTCGATATTAAATTTTCCCGCGAGGGCCTGAGCAGCGGCATTGGCGACGGTCAGATCGGCGCGCAATGGGACAAAGTCTTTGGCGGCGTTCGCGACGCGGCGATTGGAAAATACTTTGCGCTCCATCGCGTGACACGGCGGGCAATTCCTCGAAGTAAAATCAATCACGACCGGGCGCTGGCCGCGGCGCGCGGCATCCAGCACTTCCTCGGAATACGGTTGCCACGGAATTTTCTCGCCAGCGCTCGCGCCCAGGCCGAACCAAAGGGCAAAGGTAATCATCAGAAGAGCCACGCCACGCTTGAGCAGCTTGCCTTCGGCGGCCGGGAGCGCCGTGCGATCCAGCACGCCGATTTGCAGCGCGCCCAGAATGAGGATGCCGGACACCACGTAGTCTGGCGGCCCGCCCAGAAAAATCGTGGTCAGGAAATGCACGGCGAGCGCGGCAACGACCCACGCGGCGACTTTAAGAGCAAATGCTTTCCAGACGGATTTCACGCGAACGGCGCGGAACGTAAATGTGCGTTCGCGTTTTGACAACGTTTCGGAATTTCGCTTTGCCCTCCGCGCAGTGCGGCCCTTACGCTCGCGCACCGCATGGACACCGTTTCAGTTGGAGCCAGTTCGATTCAAGTGAGCCGTCTCGCGTACGGCTGCTGGCGCATTCTCGGGCCCGAAAGCGCGGAGCCAACCGCCGAGCGCGAGGCTAGCGCCAGCAAAGCCATCACGGCCGCTTTCGAGGCGGGCTTTACTTTCTTCGATCACGCGGATGTGTATGCGGACGGCGCGGCGGAAAAGGTGTTTGGCGACGTGTTGAAACAAGTCAGCGGCATGCGCGAGCGCGTCGTTATTACGACGAAATGTGGCATCCGCCGAAAGGGAGTGCCCAATCCTGATTCGCCGTATCGCTACGACTTTTCGGCGGAGCACATCACGCGGTCGTGTGAGCAATCATTGAAACGCCTCGGGATTGAGACGATCGATGTTTATCAATTGCACCGGCCCGATTACCTGATGGACCCGGCGGAAGTCGCGGGCGCGTTCGAGCAGCTCAAGCAACAGGGCAAGGTGCGCGAGTTCGGCGTCAGTAATTTTCAGCCGCACCAGCTTTCGCTGCTGCAACGGGCCTGTTCGTTTCGCCTCGTGGTGCATCAAGTGGAGATCAGTTTGGCGAAGCTGAACTGCCTGGAAGACGGCACCCTGGATCAATGTCTCAGCGAAAAGATCGCGCCGCTCGCCTGGAGTCCGCTGGCGGGCGGACGGCTTTCGGACACGTTGCCCATCGATATCAATAGTCCTGAACATGCGCGTCGCATCGGCCTGCGCGAAACGCTGGATGAAATTGCGCGTGACTACGGCGTGACGCGGGCCATCGTGGCCCTGGCGTGGCTGTTGAAGCATCCGGCAAAGATCATCCCCGTCATCGGGACCGCTAAACCGGAACGCATTCGCGAAGCGTCGCAGGCTTACAAACTTCAGCTCTCGCGCGACGAATGGCATCGCTTGCTGGAGGCGGCGCGCGGGGAACGTTTGCCGTAAGTTTGGTTTTGAATCCCGAATCCAGAACAGTCGTGAACACGTTGCAGGCTCCAGGAACTCCCGCTTCTCTCGGCTACCGCATGCCCGCCGAATGGGAGCCGCACGCCGGCACCTGGTTCACCTGGCCGCGCCCCGAAGGCATCAGCTTCCCCGGCAAATACGAGACGGTGCCGCCGGTCTATGCCGAGCTGATTAAGCATCTTGTGGCGGTCGAGGAAGTTCACATCAACGTCTGGCACGCCGAGATGGAACAGTGGGTGCGGAAGTTGTTGCGCAAGGAGGGCACGCCGCTGGAACGTGTTTCCTTCCATCATTTCCAAGCTTACGAACCGTGGTGCCGCGATCACGGGCCGATTTTTTTGGTCCGCGAAAGCGAGGGACGGCACGAGCGCGCGATTGTCGATTGGGGTTACAATGCGTGGGGCGGAAAGTATCCGCCGTTCGATCTGGATGATGCCGTGCCGCAACACGTGGCCAAGCTGCGCGGGCTGCCGCTGTTCTCACCCGGGATCGTGATGGAAGGCGGCTCGATCGACGTGAATGGACGCGGAACGTTGCTGACCACCGAGGCGTGCCTGTTGAATCCGAATCGCAATCCGCGCCTGAACAAGAAACAGATTGAAGAGTATCTGCGCGCGTATCTTGGAGTGACCAGTATCCTGTGGCTCGGAGATGGCATTGTGGGCGACGACACGGACGGCCACATCGATGATCTGACGCGTTTTGTTAACGCCTCCACGGTCGTGACGGTGGTGGAACGCGATCCGTCCGATGAGAATTTCGTTCCGCTCCAGGAGAATTTGAAGCGGCTCCACACGCTGCGCGATCAGGATGGACGCCCGCTGCGGGTGGTTGAACTGCCGATGCCGCGAAGGCTGGAGCATGAAGGCCAACGCCTGCCGGCCAGTTACGCGAATTTCTATATTGCCAATGGTCTTGTGCTGCTGCCGACCTACCGCGACCCGCATGACAAGTTCGCGCTGGAAATCTTGCAGCGCGAGTTTCCAGATCACCGGGTGATCGGTGTGGACTCGATGGAATTGATTTGGGGCCTGGGTTCTTTTCACTGCATCAGCCAGCAGGAACCAGCATAAGGGGAGCATCCATTCCGATCCGTTCCTAATTTTAATCGTAATCTTGCTCCTACTCTTGGAATAACGGGAAGGATTATGGGTAAAGATTAGGATTACGCTTACGATGGAACCGCATCTCCTGGCGTCAGGCAGAGGTAATCTTCAATCTCCAAAAAGCAAAAAACCCCTTCCGGTTTCCCGGAAGGGGCTGGCTGATTTCAGATCAGCTTAGAACTTGTAGATAATATTCGCCGCCACGAGCACAGCGTTCTTTTGGTCCGCACCACTCGGATTGGTCACGGCATCCTCCAGGCCAGCAGCGGTTCCGCCGAAAGGACGCGGGCCAGAGACGGCCGTGTCCCAGCGCACTTCCAAACGGCTCAACACGTTCGCCCACAGATCATACTGGAGCGTGCCGGTGACCGCGATGACTTCGGAAGGAACGCCTCCCGCAGTCGCGCCGTCCGTAAAATCAGCCCATTCTCCACGGAAATGGAAGCTGAGCTTCTCCGTGGCCTGGACCGAGGCGTAAATCGCCGCAGCCTGCCAATGGCCGTTGGGTCCAAAGCTGTTGTCGTGCGCGGCCGAGTAATCCCACGAGGCGCCGAGTTTCAACTGCTTGATCGGCGTCGCGAGCGTGCCACCAATGTAATAACTGGTGATGTCGTTGCCGAGGAAGCTGCTGAAACCATCCACCACACCGAGGTAGAGGGCCGAGCCTGCGGCGAAGCCCATGCTGTCCGGAGCGGTGAGCGTCACAGCACCCATGTAGCTCTTCTTGGATTCCGTGCGCGCGCTGCGAGCGTTGATTCCCGCCGACCAGGTGTTCGCAATGCCAGCGGAAACGCCGACAACCTTGTTGATCTGGTAGGAACCGAGGAGACCCGTGTGCTGGGTCGGCTCGATGGTGTAACCCCATGAACGGGTGTAGTTCGGGTTGCTGCCTGAGTTGAACACTTCGTAACCGATGATGGTGTCGAAGGAACCAATCTTCAGGTCCAGGCCGTTGCCGACCGGAGCACGCAACGCCACATAAGCCTGCTTGATGCCGAAGTCACTGTTGCCGGCATTGCCGCCGCCCGTGAGCTGGTTGTTGACCGAGTTGTTCCAGCCGACGGCGTTGGGGCCAAAAATCAGATCGACTTTGTAGCCGGCAGACCAAGTGCCTTCATCGAGAGGCTTCTCGATCACCAAGTTCACCACGTTCAAGTTGAAGCCGTCCTGCTTGTTGACTGTGTTGAAGGCGTAGGCCGGGGGATTGCCGTTTCCCGAGCCGGGGTTCCAATGGGCCGATGTGTCCACATAGCCGCTGATTGTGGTCGAAGAGAGAGCCGTCAGAAGCTGATTCGGCTTTTCTTCGGCCCGAACGACCGTAGGGAGACTGACCAGCCCCACGGCGGCCAGACCCAATGTCCATTTGTTAACTTTCGTCATTTTGTTCCTCCGCGTGTTTGTTTTGTTATGCGTTTGTCACAGGCAAATCCGGTTTGCCCGCCGCACCGACTGGTGCAGTTGGCGTTTTCTAAGGAAAGCGAACCCCTTTGACAACAAGTATTTTCAAGCCTTTGGCCACAACAGGGACACACTCTGTCCCGGATTTGAACACCTTTGCCCCGTGCGCGAGAGTGTTGCGTTCAAGGAGGAACCGCTTGGGGAAAGAGGGCGAAGATCAGCCATTTGGACGGCGTCATTTGTTTTTTGCACTGCCTGGCTGGCTGGCTGGCCAAGTGCCAGTGCCGCAAGCGGATTCGAGGTTTCGGTCCTCCAGTTTGATACATTCCCTCAAAACACTTCGGGCACGCCTTCATCCAGGATGCGGATGTGCTGGCTCACGCCATTCTTCTCGGCCAGTTCACGCAGCCAGCGGGGCGGCTCCGCTAAATCCTCGAACGACAACTTGAACGTGCCGAAGTGCATCGGGACCAGCCACTGGGCGCCAATGTCTTGAAACACCTTGAGCGCTTCATCCGGCCCCATGTGGACGTTACGAAATGAATCCGGGTAATAAGCGCCGATGGGCAGCAGGGCGATTTCCGGCTTCAACAAAGCGCCAATGTCCTTGAACTCGTCGAAGTAAGCGCTGTCGCCCGCGTGATAAATGCGTCGGCCTTGGTGCTCCAGCACGAACCCGCCGTAGCCGCGGTGCGCATCACGAATCGTCCGCGCCCCCCAATGTTTGCACGGCGTGAGCGTCACCTTCCAATCGCCGTGCGAGAAACTCTCCCATTTTTGCAGTTCCACCACGCGCCCGAAGCCGAGATCGCGGGCCAGATCGCCGACGCCCCAGGGCATGACGCCGATTTTGGGCGAGGGCAATCTCCGTAAAGTCGGTTTGTGAAAGTGATCGAAGTGCGCGTGCGTGAGCAGGACGAGATCGATAGGCGGCAGGTCTTCGATGCGGCAGCCCGCGCGTTTGATGCGCTTCAAGAGGAAAAGCCAGTTCGCGAAGTTTGGATCGATGAGCACGTTCAAATCATTGAACTGCACGAGGAAGGAAGCGTGGCCGATCCAGGTGATGGCGACTTTGCCGTCCGTCAGTTTCGGAAACTCGGGCTTGCGGCATTCGCCGTGACGCCGCGTGAGCCAGGCCTTCCAGACCATTTCGTAAAAAAACGTGCGTGGATTGAAGTGATTGCTGGGCGTCAGTTCCTTGAACGAACGCGGAATGCGCCGGCGCGACGCCGCAGATGAATCACTTGGCACTTTCTTCATGGTAAAAATCCTCGCAAGAGATAATGGCGCCTCGAATAAATCTCAACGCTTGGTGATTCATCTGCG
>DATHKK010000489.1:0-3061 GCA_035489355.1 Candidatus Limnocylindria bacterium | reverse complement strand
CACGCAGTTTCTTCTCCAGCAAAACGTGAAAGCCATCGTCGTCGCTTGCAACACAGCTTCGGCCTGGGCGTTGCCGGCGTTGCAGCGGAAGTTCGATCTGCCGATCTTCGGCGTGATCATTCCCGGCGCGTGCGCCGCATTGGAGAATTCTAAAAGCCAGCGCATCGGCGTCATCGGCACCAGCGCGACTATTCGCAGCCAGGCTTACAGCAAAGCCATCCTCGCTCGCTCCGATACCGCGCAGGTTTTCACACGCGCCTGCCCGCTGCTCGTGCCGCTTGTCGAGGAAGCCTGGATGGACCACGCCGTCACCACTCAAGTGCTGCGCGAATATCTCCGTCCCCTGCTCCGCAATCGCATCGACACGCTCGTCCTCGGCTGCACGCATTATCCCTTGCTCAAGGATGCGATTCGCAAAGTGACCAATGGAAAAATTTCGCTCATCGATTCCGCCGAAAGCTGCGCGCTCGACGTGAAGGAACGTCTCGCCGCGCTGAAGCTCCTGAGCACGAATCGAAGACAGCGCGGCACCATTCAACCTTTCGTGACGGATGAAGTGGAACGTTTCGATGAATTGGCCACGCGTTTCCTCGGTCAGAAAACGGAGCCGGCATGGAAAATCGATTTGATGACGGTGATGTGATGATGAATTACGAATGACGAATGACGAAAGAATTTCAAAGATTGAAGCGCAAGCGGCTGCGAACCTGTCCCGAGCGGTCTTGAATCTGAGATTTGGGAATTCCTTCGTCATTACTCATTCGTCATTCGTCATTGTCCCCCGATGAACCTTTCCAACGCCATCGCCGTCGGCCTGAAGGAGATCTGGGCGCACAAGTTCCGTTCCCTGCTCACAATGTTGGGCATCATTCTCGGCGTCTCCAGCCTCATTGGCATGTCCGCCATCACGAAGGGCATGGAAAACGGCATGAAGGAAGCGCTCATTGCCATGGGCGGACTCGATAAGGTCGTGACCGATGAGCAGGACGTGCCCGCGCATCAAAACTACCGCGCCGATGAAGCGCCCGGCCGCACCATTCAGGATGTCTATGCGTTGAAGCACAGCGCGCCGTTGTTGAAATCCATTTCTCCCGAGATGCGCGGGCGCAACATGGCGATGACGCGCGGCGGCAAAACTTCCATTCCGTCCGAACTCCTCGGCGTTTGGCCCGTCGTGCTCGAGATGAATCTGCACAAAGTCGGCACAGGCCGTTTCTTCACCGACCTTGATGACGCGGAAGCGCGCGCCGTGTGCGTAATCGGCACCGGAATTCGCGACGAACTCTTCGGTGATCCCCAAGTGACCGGCCGCGAGATCAATCCCGTCGACGAAATCGTCAACATTAACGGCCAGCCCTTCACCATCATTGGCATGTTCGAACATTACGAAGCGGAGGCGGATCGAAAAATTCGTGAATTGAAGGCCGCAGGCGAATGGCAGGAGAAAACTCAGACCGTCACCCGCGCGCGCGGTTGGGGCGGCGGCAAAGGCGGTCGCGGCGGCTGGATTTATCATCAGAAGAACATGACGGCTTACATCCCGCTCAACACGATGTGGGTGCGCTTTCGCTCCGCGGCCGGATCCAACAACGTTCCCGACGCGCGGCTCAGCGACATCGATTTGAAAGTGCAAAGCCTCGACAAGCTGGAACCCGCGCTCCAACAGGCCCGCAATGTTATGATACTCAAGCACCGCGGCATCGAAGACTTCTCGTTCCGCACGCAGGAAAACAACGTCGAGAACATCAACACAGCGATCCGCAACGCGCGCATGAGCGGCGGCATCATCGCAGCCATTAGCCTGCTCGTCGGGGGGATCGGCATCATGAACATCATGCTCGCGAGCATCACGGAGCGCGTGCGCGAAATCGGACTGCGCAAAGCCGTGGGCGCCACCACTGCCGCTGTCTTCATCCAGATACTCGTCGAGAGCGTCGTCATCGGCATCGTCGGCGGCATCGCGGGACTGATCGTTTCCTACGGCTTCGTGAAATTGCTCGCCGACCTCACGCCCACTGGGAATTCCCCTGTCATCACCATAGAGGCAATGATGATGGCGTTCACGTTCAGTGCTGTCGTGGGCTTGGTCGCCGGACTGATCCCCGCCTTCAAAGCCTCGAAGCTCGATCCCATTCAAGCGCTCCGCTACGAGTGACAACGGTCCCTCGGCATCTTGCCGGGTTCCTCGACGATCCAATTTCGGAACCCCGGGGGAACGTTAAAAGTCACCTAAGGCGCGAGCCGCGCGCGGTAAATGCGGTGCGCGGCGTTCGTCGCCGTCGAATCGATCACGGCATTCGGCTCGACCATTTGCAGAACGTTTTTCACGAACACCCAGTTCGTCGCCGTATCCGCTGATTCGATCA
The DNA here is from genome assembly GCA_035489355.1 of Candidatus Limnocylindria bacterium. Lineage (GTDB taxonomy): Bacteria > Verrucomicrobiota > Verrucomicrobiia > Limisphaerales > SIBH01 > JANNGC01. The sequence continues at coordinate 695 of DATHKK010000489.1, read as the reverse complement.
CATAGTTGCGATTCGTGTAGCCGCTCAAAGCAAACTGGAACGTACCGTCCGGCAACCATTGCGCGGCTCCGAGCATCGGCGGCGGGGGAACAAAAGTATAAGCACCCAGGTCCGCGGCGCTGCCATCCGGGTTGAAAGGTGAAGCCGGATCACCGGCGTCAATGCACGGAGAAAAAGGCAGCAAATGATAGTCCTGCGCCACGAGATTCACGAATAGCGGATCGACCTGGATGTTCCCGATCCCTGCATACGGTTCGGACAAGTTGCAAAACACCACCGTGAAGTTCGTTGAGTTGCTGCTGCCGGGTTCGAAATCTGAATGGACGGGATCGCCGCCCCAGAGCACGCAGTTGGTGATGTTGTAGTGAACGTTCGGTCCGACCGCGCTGCTCTTGCGGTTCGCGAGGACATTGGTCTGGTTGCCGCTGAGCGTGCAATTGTTCAACGTGACGAGCACCGGGGTCGTGGAAGGTGTGGCCCCGCCCGACTTGGCGGAAATGCCGACGGTGGAATTGACGATCACGCAGCGCCGAATATCGAGCGCTCCATTCAACGCACTGATGCCCTTGGCGTCCTCCAAGAGATTGTCCCAATCACGCACGATGCAGTCATCGACCGTGATGGTCGAACCGAGCGTGTCGATGCCGTCATCATCGCCGCGCGCGAACACGCAACCGGCCAGCGTAATGATCTGG
>DATHKK010000488.1:0-2175 GCA_035489355.1 Candidatus Limnocylindria bacterium | reverse complement strand
GCCGGCGAGCGCGGGCGTCAACGGCGCGCACTCATCGAAGCTGCTCACTTCGGATGTTGGATGGCTGCGCCGGACAGCGTTGTCATCGAGGTAAAGATTTGCATCTTCCCAATCCGGTGACGTGCCGGCACGGCGCACAGTCCGATCCAAGAGGTTCCAAAAATGTTCAGGCGTAACCACATCGCCGAAGGCCGCTTTGTAATCACGCAAGCCGACGGCGAGCAGTTCCGCCCGTGGCTGTTTGTGTTGAAGATGAAGGACGGTGCGGAGAGCAGCTTGGAGTTTTTGTGCGCGCACCTGGTGGTACTCGCTGGCTTCGTGAAATCTCACAGAGCCATTCGCCGTTGGGGCCGTGGCCGCAAGCAATTCTTCCAACGAGCGAAAGCCGGCGCGCGTCGCACGTTGGAACAGTGTCGCGCGATAAGTCTCAGGGAGAGCAGCCACGGTCCAGACGCGCACGCGGTTCCCGTTCGTTTGTTCCTCTTTAGTGAAGGTGTTCCCCAGAACCTTAAGTACCACCCGCTTGTTAACGTCCAATGCAGTCGCTATCTGCGCGGCGCTGAAGAGTTGTGGCGCGGCGTCGCTCATTTGGTTTGCAATCGCGCGGTAGCGTTGCGGAGTTGCGGCAGCCAGGCGGCGGGATTTACGGCGCAGTGACAAACGCGACGCCATGAGCTTTCCGTGAAGCCGGCTTTCTCAGCGAGCTTGCGTTGCGACCATCCTTCAGATTGCGCCTTTGCTTGGAGTGTGCCGACGAGGGCGGAAAGTTCGGCCGCATTGTGTTGCTGGACGAACTGCTTTTTCTCATACGCCGTTTGTTCGGCGATCAACCTGGCGAGAAACTTGACGGGACGACGATCCCCAGTCGCGAACGGTAGGCCCGCGCGCGCGCACAGAGCCGCGCCAGAACGGTTTGGCGCACTTGGCTGTGTGGATTCTGCGGAACCGGGGTTGCGGCGCGAAATCAAGGCGTCGCTCCTTTCGGCTTTTTCTTCCACCGCATCGTATGTTCCTCGTCATCGAACTCGGCTGCGTCACCGAGGTTCTCGCGGAGCGTTTGGCGCAGGTCCGGATCGATGTGGCGGGTGCTTGCCTGCAAGCGGTCGTTCAAGCTCTTCTCCGGCGCGGTGACGGTTTCACCTGGCTTGATCAGGCCGAGTTGCTCTGCTTCCTCGCGGTCCACGTCTTCAACGTCATGCTGACAACCCCAGCCAAACGGCTGCCACGGCACGCCGAAGTCTTTATTGATCGCTGCCCAGAACGGATCGGTTTTCAGCAACACGATACCTTCGTGCTGTGCGTGATCTCCGCGTGGCTCGCTCACATCGGCGACGCGGATAAATCGTTGCGCGGGAAACGCATCAAGCACGTCGGGATCAAGACCTTGCTTGTAGTAACCGAATCCCTGCGCCGCGCGCGTGTTCGTATCGAAGATCAATTCAAGCCGGCGCTGGCTCGTGATGTCCTTGATTGTGCCGGCGTCGGCCGGATCAAGTGGCCCCATTCCTTCCGCGATAGCGAAGCTTTGCATCTGCTTTACGAACTCGGCTCGGCTGCCAGCCTTCAGCGCCGTCTGCTCGCGGCCGTAGGGATCGATGACCTTCTCCCTCGCGCCCGAGAGGAAATCGGTGATCGTGTCTTTGCCTCGTTGCAGGAAGCGGACGTTCTCCACTTGCGAGCTGAAGAACGCGCGCGCGCGCAGTTCGACCGGCACGGCCGCCCACTCCGACGAATTCAGTTTGCTCCCGATAGGCGATCGTTTGCCGATCGTCTCAATCGCTTCGTCGAACGTTCTGGGTTTTACGAATTCCATCAGCCCTTTTCAGTTCATGCGCACGGTTGCAAAAACTCTCGGAAAGCTGCTGCGATTGAATCTTCTGTTTGCGAAGTGACAGTGCGCGCCGAGGCTTCGACGGCGAACTTGATGCCGAGACGCTTCGCTTGTTCTTCATCAATGCCGAGCATCAAATACAGGTGCTTTACCCACAGGTCTGGCTCCGTCCGTAGCACGTACGACCGTGCCATCTCCTCGTTGATGCCTTCCTTTTTCATCACTTCCGCAACGCGGTCGAAAAATGGATCGTCCGGCGCGGTGGATTTCGCGCGAGCGATCACCCCGAGTTCTCGGCGGGTGAGCGCTTCGATGCAGCCGATGCTTTGTGCGGGCTGAGCCGC
>DATHKK010000487.1:0-4712 GCA_035489355.1 Candidatus Limnocylindria bacterium | reverse complement strand
ACCTTTCACCTCCGCCTTGATTTCATTCATCACTTTCATTGCCTCGATGAGGCACACGACCGTGTCGGCATTCACTTCCGATCCCACCTCGACGTAGGAGCCGGCTTCAGGAGAAGGCGCGCGGTAGAACGTGCCGATCATTGGAGACTTGATTTCGATATCGGTCGATGGAGCCGGCATGAGCGCCGCATTGGAACCTGCCGACACCGTGGTCACGTTGGCCGCCGAGGGCAGGGAAGCCATGGCCGGCATATAGACCTGAGATGGAAGGTCGTCTCCCGTCGGACCAAAAGCTCCCCGCTTCAACTTGATTTTGAATTCCTGGCGTTCCAGTTCGAACTCCGAGATGGAGTTCTTCTTCATCAGATCGATGATGGCCTTGATGTCTTTCAGATCCACAAATGTCCTCTCGTTTTCAGGCCAGTGTTCAGCACAAGTTCATTAAGCAAAAGAGCAGTCACCGCATTGCGGCACTGCTCGGTCGTTTCTAAAATGCGACGCGAAAGTAGGGACGCACCCCGGAAAGGGTCAAGAAACAATTTCCCGAAGAGAAAACCATCAATCGCCTGTATATCAATTTGGCTTATCGGTAACGGCAGCTTCCAGCGCCAGCAGGTAAGAGTTTGCGCCGAATCCCGTGATCTGTCCGCGGCACACCGGCGCGATAAGGCTCTTGTGCCGGAATTCCTCCCGGGCGTGAACGTTCGAGAGGTGAATTTCAATCGTAGGAACCTGAACCGCCGCGATTGCATCGCGCAGGGCGATGCTGGTGTGAGTGTAAGCGGCGGCATTCAAAATCACCCAATCGAATTTTTCTTTCGCGTCCTGGATCCAGCTTACTAATTCCCCTTCGACGTTGGACTGGCGGAAATCAATCGTGGCTTTCAATTCGTCCGCTCGTTGACGCAGACGCGATTCGATTTCTGGCAAAGTCACCCGCCCATACTTCTCAGGCTCGCGCGTCCCGAGCAGATTAAGGTTTGGACCGTTAAGAAACAGAATGCGCACGCGCCGCAGGCTATCGGCGGCCATTCCGGGTGTCCACGCGAAATTCCGTCCGCAATTCTCGCGTCCGCCAGGGTCGAACGGCGGGCGGCACGCGGCCGCGTGACCTATAAAGGAAAGCCCGCGATCACACCTTCCTTCGACGGAGCAGGGAAACGACGAACAACACCAAAAAAGAGCACCGCGAGCACCTTGGCAATCGACGCCGCCAGTCCTTCGATGTAACCGAAGCCCAGAAAGCCGGCGACCAGCGCCACCAGCAGAAAGATCAAAGCGTAGTAGAGCATAAGTTTCCTTTTTAGACCTTTGCGCCGCGCATGATTCCAAACAACCCGACGACCGCCGCCGTGACGCCGCCCACAAGCATCCATACCGCCTTGTCCGTCGGTTTACCCGTGAAGAAGCGTGACACGTCCGAACTGAAGGAGTCCGTGGCGCTGATTCCGAAGACGGTGAGCACGATGCCGCCCACCAGAAGTGCAATAGCAAGTCCCTTGTTCATAAGAAATTCCCCTTTTGTCGACGCTACTATCCGGCGCCTTCCGCCAATTGCAAATGGCCACGAGGAACCGGCGCGCGCCAGCATTGCCTCGGCTGAGCCGGCCCTCAATGCCAGCAAAGGAGACGTGATGAATCGTGGAGATCAGTTCGGAGGGGAGTCAGCGGCCAGGGCTGCGGCTCGTTGAGGAAAGTTATTTCCCGGCCTCAAGGCTTTTGCCGCTGCGGACCTCGGCGATGCGCTTATCAATCTCTTCAGGATACGGGGAAAGGGTCTTCACGATTTCGAGCCACTTGATGGCGCGCTCCCGATTCCCGGCGCGATCCTCGATCACGGCAAGAAAGTTGACGATTTGCGAGGCGACGAAACGGTTTCTCTGTTCCTCGGGCTTGGGGTTTTCCTGCTCGCGCCACGCGGCCATGGCCATTTCGAGGATGTTCCGGGCGCGGTCATGATCGCGTTTCTCGAAATAAGCGCGGCCCAGTTCGAGCATGATTTCGTAGCTTTGGGGATTTGCCCGCAACCCTTCGCGCAGAAACTGCTCGGCTTCATCGTGCTTGTTGAGATCACGCAGCCAGTAAGCGCCGACGGTGTAAGTCTCGACCTTTCTAGGGTTGAATTTAGCGGACAATTTAATCCAGGGCAGAATGTCCTTCGCGCCGTTCGTGCCCTTCTCTGTCAGATGCGTGTGTTGTGACACGAAGAAGTTTCGCGTGAACGCATCCATCGGGTCTTTGGGCCTGCCCAGAAAGTTGTGCTCATCGCCGTGCGCGCAGCTCTCGCCACACACGTGGGCGGCCGGCTCGTGGTCATCATGATCGTCGTGATCCGCGTGCTCAGGTTCCCGAGCTCCGGCGCTCTCAGCCAGGTGGTTTTCTTTGCTGCCGTTGGCCTGATCAAAAATGCTGGGATAATAGCCGCTGTGAAAATAGATGTCCGAGCGGGTGAAGAAGTGATTGGCGAGCACCCGGCGGCTCTCGCCCAGCGTATTCGCAAACGGCCCATCCTCTCGGCCTGAATTGAACTTCTCAAAACTCGGTCCCACCCTCGTCGCCAGCGTGAAGCACGCCACGATCAGCAGGACGAACGATATCAGCGGCGCGGCCATATTACGTATTCAACGCGCGCCGGCGGAACAACAGCCAGGCCACTAACAGCAAGACGGCCGTGTACGCGCCGTAGAAAAGGATGGCTTGGAACCACACCGCAAAAACCGGCATCGGGTTGTGGAACACAAGGAACTCGCGGACATCAAAGGCCCAGTCGAGCCGCGGCGTGATGTAGTAGATCGCGTAGGTGATGGTGCCCACGATCCCGCCCGTGTGCAGCGCTACCGTGTTGAGGTGTCGTTCCAAGGTGAGAATGGCCACCGCGACGACAAAGCAGATCGTTCCGTTCGAGGATGGCGCCGCGAAAATGATTGAACCGAGCAGCGCCATCCCAATCACGACCGCCAGCGCGCCCCAGTGCAACAGCATCGCTACTACATACGAACCGATTTCCAAAGTGTGTTCACGCGAGGCTGCGACCAGTCCGAGGAACAAATAGAAAACAAACAGCGCCAGGCCACAGGCGATCCAACATCCGAAGAATTTGCCGATCAGTAATTGCGCACGCGACACCGGTTTCGCCAGCAAGGGAAAAATCGTCCGATTCTCTTTCTCGGCGTGAAGCTGCCGCGCCGTCGTGGTGATGGCCATGACGAGCGAGGAAACCCAGATGAGCAAGAGCGCCAGTTCCTTCAGATAACCGGCGATGCTTTGATCGTTGAAGATGTTGATCGAACCCATCAGCAGCGTGATCAACGCGGTGATGACGAACAGGACGTAAAAATCCTTGCGCCGGATCATCTCCTTCAACACGACAATGGCGATGGCTTGAATGGTGTTCATGCGGCGTGGGACTGAGTCGGAATTTCCATGGGCGTTCCCTGCGGCGTGTAGCCGATAATGCGCAGAAACGCTTGTTCGAGGTCGCAGTTGAACTCGCGCACGATGTCCGCGACGCGGCCTTCACGCTTCAATTCGCCCTGGTGCAGAATCGCGACGCGATCACAAATCGTCTCAACTTCGCCCAACTCGTGCGACGAGAAGAACACCGTTTTGCCTTCGTTCTTCAGCCGTTGAATAATCTCGCGCACTTTCATGCGGCCAATCGGATCGAGGCCACTAGTCGGCTCGTCGAGAATCAACAAGTCAGGATTATTGATCAGCGCCTGGGCAAGCCCGACGCGTTGCTGCATGCCCTTCGAGTAAGTTTTGATCTGCCGCTTCCGCGCGTGATCGAGTTCGACCAACTTCAGCACTTCATCAATGCGCTTCTCGCGCTCGGCCTTGGGAATGTTGAAGATGCGCGCGTAGAAGCGCAGCAACTCTTCGGCAGTAAGAAACTTGTAGTAGTAAGTCTGCTCCGGGAGGTAGCCGATGCGCTGACGCGCGATAGGCTCACGGACATTCTGGCCGAACAGATGCGCACTCCCGCTCGTGGCATTCACGAACCCGAGCAGTACGTTCATCGTGGTGGTTTTGCCCGCGCCGTTTGGCCCGAGAAAACCAAACGTCTCGCCGGGAAATACCTCCAGGTTCAAACCCGTGAGCGCGACCTTGATTCCGCCGCCGACTTCTTTCGAGCGGAATTCCACCCGCAGGTTCTCCGTTTTTAGAATTGGCGCAACGATGCTTATCACTGGCGGTTTTATCGGCAACAGACGGAAAAAATTTAGCCTGCGGTTGCATCAGTCCTCTCGTTCTGGCGAAGCTATTTTGCCGCAAACCTCACTGCCGCGTGCCAATGCCCAGCAGCGTCGCCAGCGCATCCACAATGAACTGCACTGCCACCGCCGCGAGCAGCAGTCCCATGATGCGCGTCGTGATCCGCATGACGATGGGGCTGAGCCAACGTGCACCGTGTGCGGATAAATGAAGGATCACGTAAGTGACGGCGCCGACAAGGAGGATCGCGACACAAAGACAAACCTCCTGCGCGAATCGGTCAGCACGATTGTGCAACAGGATCGAAGTGGAGATCGCGCCCGGCCCCGCGAGCATGGGAATCGCGAGCGGCGTCACGGCAATGTCGTCTTTCGCCGCGCCAGCTGCGGTTTCCTCACGTGTCTCCTGCACCCGCGAACGTTGCGCGTGCAGCATGTCGAGCGCGATGAGCAACAGCACAATGCCGCCCGCGATCTGAAACGCAGGCAGCTTAATCC
>DATHKK010000486.1:0-5009 GCA_035489355.1 Candidatus Limnocylindria bacterium | reverse complement strand
CAACGCCACGGTCACTCAGGTGCGCGATGGCATGCCGGACAACCCGCCCTTCGCGGTGAAGAGAGGTTCGGTCTCAATGGATGCCGCCACGGGAAATCATGTCCTGCTTCGGCTTGATTCGACGCATTACGCGTTGTATGCGCACCTCAAACTCGGAAGCATTGCCGTGAAAGTTGGGGATCGGGTCAAAACCGGGCAGGTTCTCGGTCGTCTCGGCAATTCCGGTTCATCAGACCTCCCGCACCTTCATTTCCACATGGTCGGTTCTGATTCGCCCATCTTTGCGGACGGAGTACCTTACGTTCTGAAATCGTTTGAGTGGCGTGGTGTCGGTAATTCGTTTGATGCCCTCATGGAAGGCAAGGGCTTCACCAAGTCTTCCGGGCAATCTCCAGACCGTCGGCGCCAGGAATTCCCCGCCAACAACAGCGTCGTTTTCTTCCGGTGATTTGTAATACCCAGCCAAGTCTTTACCGAGGAGGAGATCGGCCAAAAAACATTTCCGATTTCCTGATAGAAACGATCCGTTCCAAACGTATTAAGGAAAAGCAGAGATCACGTCGTCGTTCGCCGGGCGACGAGCACGCGCCGTGATTGGATTGCTGTAACTCCCAGCGGAGAGGTGGAGCGCCCTGCGGCGTGGCACCGCTCCGTCTGAACATCCTGAGGACAGTCCCGCCATGAACGAGTGGAACGCTTCGAATTCGAATCAACCCATCAAAATCGGCGACCGCGTGACGCTGAAACAACTCAACCAGGCCCACCCAAAGTTACGCTATGCACTTCGCGCATCGTGGTCAGGGATTACGATTTGCGCGGGGCGCATGTGTTGCCGCTCGATGCGGTCGTCGGTCTGGAGGTGCGGGATGAGACAAGTCCAGGCTCGCGCTCACGGAGCTTGAAACAATCAATTCTCCAAAGACGAGGTTAGCAAGCTGGAAACGGTGAACGTCTCGCTCGCGGAAGAGGTCCGCACAGCTTCCTGAGTCAAGAGCGCGTCGAGGTTCTCAAGTGAGGTGTCAGCCGCGCGCCGATACGAGGCCAGTGTTGGCGGTGAAGCGGCGCGCAACGCAGTTTCCGTAGTCACGGCTAGCTGCACTGTTGATGGACCGTGATGTGTCTCGTGGCTGGAACTTCGAATCCACAGCAGCGTCGCGAAGGTGAGCACGACGCCGGTGGACAACGTCGCCAATGGTCGTTCACGCCAGAATCGCTGTATGACTGTTACCCAATTGAAAAGAGGGGTGCGTTGCCCTTGAGCCGTGATCCTCAGCACTACTGTTCGATGAAAAGATTCCGTTGGTGCTGCCTGCGGCAGGTCGCTGGCGTTCACCAGTCGTTCTGACAGTTCACACATGCTCTGCCAATAACGCTGGCAGGGAGGGCAGCTCTCAAAATGTTGGCGTAATGATTCGGCATCGGCAACGTCCAGCACTCCTGCCGCCATCCAGGCGATGGACCGTTTGTTTTTCGCACAAGGATTCATGGCTCCCGTTCACTTTCGTTGTGTTGGATATGGATCATCCGTAGATTTTCCAAAGCGTGAAACAATCGCGACTTGACCGTGCCCACCGAGCAATTCAACGCGGCAGCAATCCCGTCCAGGGAATCATCCACAAAGAACCGCAAGTGGATTACCTCACGGTGCTTGTGCGGCAATCGTTGGATGCTTTGGCGCAGCAGCGCGTCACGCTCAGTTTGCTGTGCGGCCTGGTCGGGTTGAGAAGCGGAGTCGGTAAGGCGATCGATTACGTGGTGCGCGCTTTCGTGTTCACCGGGATTCAACGCGGAAAACGCAATGGGGCGTTTCTGTCGCCGAACGTTCCGATAACGATTCAACAGGATGGCGCAAAGCCAGGTAAAGAAACGGCAGCGACCGTTGTATCGACGCACGGATTTCCAAGCCTCGACCAAAGTGTCCTGTGCCAGGTCCTCCGCGAGGGCATTCTCACCGCAGAGCGAAATGGCCTGTCGGAAAAGACGCGCTTCATGAGGGCGACACAACTGGCAGAAAGCGTCGGCGTCACCGGATTGCGCTCGCGCGAGCAGGCCGGACGGGATTGCTTGATCCGCTTCCAGGAAGATTGAGGTCACGCTGAGCACGGTTGAATCATAAGAAAAGCGCCGATGAGTTCACGCGCGAACTCACCGGAGGCAGACCCATTAGTTCGAGGCCGGGAAGCGTTTGCCGGCGTTCTTGCCGTCGATCATGAAAGGGGTGCCGTTCTTTTCTACAAAGATGAGCAACGCAGGGTAGCCCAAACCGTCATAGGCTGACCTGAGTTCAAATCCCCGGTCCTCTCCCTCGAAGACAAAACGGCGCACGGCGAATGGACCATCGCCGCACGGATCGGTCACGCTCTTCAGTCCCGCTTCTCCACGAAGTTTGTACTCCACGCCAGCGCGAACCATGGCCTGCTTGATCACCGCTGCAAATTCCTTGGTGCGGCATCGGGCAAAAACCTTGAAGAGCTTCGGAACGAGAGGATTTGGGTTCTGGTCCACTTCGGCCATGAACTGAGCCAGTTGTTCCTCGAACGGGCCATGGGGCAAGTTCATCAAAACAGTCACCTTGTCATACAAAGGTGAGAGTTCGCGAATGAGCATCAGCACTCCATCTGCGGTTCCGCCGCCCGCCTTGATTACTTGCGCGGCGAACTCTTTGTCCGGTTCGGCTTCTCCGCCCACGCGCGCGAACAATTCGCTCAGTCGCTCAACCGTTCTTGCTCCATTGCCTGAACTCTCCTGTTGCAGTTCCTGAACTTTGCGAAGCAACCAGTCGTGGAACGACTGCCTTTCGGCGGGGATGCATCGTGCGATAGTTCCACGCGCCGGAGCTGCATTGAGACCATTGACAATCTGTTGCAGTGTTTCCGGCTGCCATTGGAAAAAGTTTTCCGCCACGACGGATTCAATGATGTTCTCCATGGCAATCTGAACCAGAGCCGAAACGAGCACGCCATCGCGGGACACATTTCGTCCGAGCGTGAACGCGGCGAGCAAGTCATCACGTGCCTCGGCCTGCCGCCCGTTTTTGAGGTGCCACATGACACGGAAGCGGGTCACCTGTGCGGCAGCTTTCGCGCGGGCCAGCCCCGGCAGCAGCGCATCGGGGCCTTCGGTCAGGTCGATGCCCCAGTCGCACGCCACCTCCGCGCGGGCGGCTTCGCGAAGAAACCTGAATTCAACATCGTACCTGCAGACAAGTTCGCCGAAGCGTTTGTCCAATGGTTGGCCCCGCCACTCTCGCACGAACAGTTCCTGATGATCCGTTTCCGGCAGGTTCGGCATCTCCAGGAAGGCTTGATAGTAACGCAGGGCCGGATTGATGTCCGTGCGGAACTGTAACGCGCCGAATGAGGTGGGAAGCCCGACACGGCTTCCTCCGACATGCGGTTTCTGCGATGGCTCCGCGCTGAACAAGGGCGTGGCGACCGCGGCGGCAAAGATTACGACAATGGCTCTCAATTTCTTCATAAGTCTCTCAATGGCTTGATTCTCTATGTTTCGCAGTCCTGCTTGTCCGTTAATAACGCGAGGAGTAAAAAGGTTCACTTTATTCGGCGAACCATGACAGTCATTGACTCACGTCTTCACCGCATCGTTGCCGCACAGCCCTACCCGCTATGTTTGTCACAATCAGGGGGCGCATCTCTACGGATTTCCGTCGCCGGACTCGGATTACGATTTGCGCCGGGCACATGTGTTGCCGCTCGACGCGGTCGTCGGGCTGGAGGTGCGGAGAATTTCGAAGTTTGAAGTTCGAAGTTTGGCGAAGCCGTTGCTCTACGTCTATCGCATGCTGCTCACGGGCATTCACCTGATGCGCACTGGTGTGGTGAACGCGAACCTGGCGGAACTGAACGCAGAGGCGCGTCTGCCTACATCGCCGACCTCATCGCCCGCAAGCAGAGTGGCGAGAACACCACGCATCGAAGATGCCGACGTGGCCTTTCACCAGCGCGGATACGAGCGCCTGCGCGGCGAGTTGCAGTCCGCCCACGAGGCGAGCCAGTTGCCGGAGATTCCGGACGACGAGACGCGCAAGGCAATGAATGATTTGCTCAATCGCATCAGGTTGCGATCGGGCAATGTCAGCAATGCCGACGGCGGATGAATAAGGTACTCAGGAAATCACCACAACATCGCTCACCCGCGGAATTGGAATGCGGATGCCGCTTCATCGTGCCATCGTCCTGGCGTGAAGCTTTGGAACTTCTGCGCCGTTTCGCTTTCGTGTTCGGTCGCTTGCGCGGATCTTCTCGTTTCGAGTTACAACAACGGCGCGTGTTTCGTTTCAACGAGCACATCGGGCAGGTCATCGACACTTTCGTGAACCCCACGAACAATGGCGGTCTCGATCTGCCGCACGGACTCGCATTCGGCGTGGACGGAAACCTTCTCGTCACGAGCGCAAACAATGATTCCGTACTGCGTTACAATGGGACCAATGGCGCGTTCCTGAATGCCTTCATCACCAATGGCGTCGGCGGATTGAACTATCCGGTGTGGTTGGAATTTCGCCGCGGTTCGCTCTTCGTCAGCAGTCAGATCAATCACCGTGTGCTACGTTATGACGCGACCAATGGCGCGTTCCTCAGCACGTTCGTTTCCGAGGGAACGGTGAGTGGGCCATCGGGCATGACGTTCGGACCGGACGGACATCTTTACGTGGTCGGGCGTTTCGGCAGCCATGTCATGCGTTACGACGGGACGAATGGAAATTTCATCGACGCCTTCGTGCCGGCGGGCGTCGGCGGATTGTCGCAACCGTTCGGCTGCCACTTCGGGCCAGATGGGAATTTTTATGTGGTGAGTGGCAACAGCAACAAGGTCGTCCGCTTCAACGGCACGAACGGGACTTATCTGGGCGACTTCGTGATGACAGGCGTGGGCAACCTCTCGCTGCCGGTCGGATTGGAGTTCGGACCGGACACAAATCTTTACGTGGCCAGCATCAGCAACAATCGCGTGGTGCGCTTCAACGGACTGACGGGCGCACTCATCGG
>DATHKK010000485.1:0-3541 GCA_035489355.1 Candidatus Limnocylindria bacterium | reverse complement strand
ACGCGGTGCCAGACTCGATGAAGTCACCGCCGCGAATCCAGCGGCGAAGCAAGCCGTGTTGGAACGCGAAAAAGTGCTGAGAGCGCTCGGTGACAATCGCGATAAGCAGACGCCGATCGCCGGCGCCATCACCGCGCGTGGGGATAGAGTGCAACTCTTTCAGGAGATCGGCGGATTTGTCGGGCGGGTGCTGCTGGCGATTCTGGTCGTGATGGCGATCGCACGCCGGTCGCTGCTTCGCTTCTTTGTCGTGCCGGGCATCTTCGTGCTGCCGTTGACCTACTTCATGCTTTTCCATTCCTCATCGACCGCGTTCTCCGCTGGTATTTTCATGTGCGGCCTGCTCGTGGTCGCGCAGTTCAGCTACTTCGGAGAGTATTTGCCGAAGGCATTTCCGATACACCTGCGCGGCACGGGCGGGAGTTTCGCGACCAATGTGGGCGGAAGAATGCTGGGCACCTCGGCTGCATTTCTTTCCACGAACGTGATCGCGCCGCTCGTCGCGAGCAGCGGCGGAGTCACAATTGTCACGGCGAAACACTACGCTATGGCGGCGGGGATCGTCGGCACGTCCGTCTTTGCGATCGCCTTCCTGCTGAGCTTCGCGCTGCCGGAACCGAAGGCCGAAGGCGAGGCGTAAGGTCAGCGGAAAATCGCCGCCTCGATCGGCGTCTCGAATTTGAAGTGGCCGGGAGGCGCGGCCGCGGTCACCAATCGCCGCATCTTCGCGACCGCGGTGCGCAAGCTTGGCTGGCCGAACAATCCAGTGCCACTCACGAACGTGTCCGCGCCGGCTTTCGCGCACTCGACCGCAGTCTGATAGTTGATGCCACCATCGACCTCGATGCGGAAATTGAGATTCAACTCACGCCGCCATTCGGCGACTTGCTGCACCTTCGGCAACGCTTCGTGAATGAAAGGCTGGCCGCCGAAGCCGGGATAGACCGTCATGATCAAGACGAGATCGATTTGCTTCAGGAACGGCTCAACCAAGCTGATCTGCGTCGGCGGGTTCACCGCGAGGCCAACTTTTTTGCCGAACGCTTTAATTTTCCAAATCAGATCATTCACTGCGGTGCCGAGTTCGACATGAATCGTCATTCGATCCGCACCGGCCTTGGCGAATGGCTCGAGCAAGATTTCCGGTTTCCAACACATCAGGTGAACGTCGAACTCCAGCTTGCGCGCAATGGGACGAGTCACGCGTACGACTTCGGGACCAAAGGAGATATTCTGCACGAAGTGCCCGTCCATGATGTCGAGGTGCAACCACTCGGCTCCGGAGCGTTCAACGCGCTTTGCTTCAGAAGCAAAGCGTCCAAAATTCGCGGCGAGCAGTGAGGGCGCAATAATCATCGCGGAGAAAGTATGGAGCAGGCCAGTAGGCGTCAAACCCTGCGCAGCATCTTTACAAAAAAAAAAGCGGCGGTCACGTGGACCACCGCTTCAAACTTAATGCGTCACTGAATTACGCTGGTGCTGGCGCGGCGTCACCCAAGCCGGGCAATTTCGGCAAAGCTGGCTTCATCACTTCGGGAAGTGGCGTCGCAGCCTGTGCGCCCATCGGCGTCTCCGCGCTCGGCGGCGGCGGCGGCGGCGGCGTGAATTTGCCGGTGCGCACGATCTCCTCGACCTGCGCGCCATCCAGCGTTTCGTACTCGAGCAGCGAGTTCGCAATGACTTCCAGCTTGTCGCGATGGCTGTGAATCAGGTCATGCGCGCGCTGAAACTGCGCCTTGATGAAAGCCCGCACTTCACTGTCGATCTCCTGCGCGGTCGCTTCGCTGTAAGACTTACGGCGCATCATGTCGCGGCCAAGAAAGAATTCGTCGTCCTCGCTGTATTGCACCATGCCGAGCTTGTCGCTCATGCCGTATTGGCAAACCATCGCGCGCGCCATGTTAGTCGCTTGCTGAATGTCACCACCCGCACCGGTGGAAACGTCGCCGGAGACAATCTGTTCGGCGATGCGTCCGGCCATCGTCATGGCAATCATGTCCTCCAACTCCCGACGCTGATAATTGAGAATGTCTTCCTTTGGCAGCGACATCGTGGAACCGAGCGAAGGCCCACGAGGAATGATCGTCACCTTATGCAACGGGTGCGTGTGCTTGAGCAACACGTTGACGAGCGCATGTCCTGCTTCGTGCCAGGCGGTGAGTTTCTTGTTCTCGTCTGTCATAGCGAGACTGCGGCGCTCGCGTCCCCAGCGCACCTTGTCGCGCGCTTCTTCGAGTTCCGCCTGACCCACCGCTTTCTTGCCCGTGCGAGCGGCGAGCAGCGCCGCTTCGTTGAGAAGGTTCGCGAGTTCAGCGCCGGAATAGCCGGGGGTGCCCCGCGCCGTGACGGAAAGATCCACCGAAGGATCCAGTTTCACGTTGCGGGCATGGACTTTGAGAATCGCTTCGCGTCCGCGCACGTCGGGCAGATTCACCGTGATGCGTCGATCGAAACGACCGGGACGGAGCAACGCCGGATCGAGAACATCGGCACGGTTCGTGGCCGCGATGATAATGATGCCTTCCTGGGTATCGAAGCCATCCATCTCGACGAGCAGCGCATTCAGGGTCTGCTCGCGCTCGTCATTACCACCGCCAAGGCCCACGCCACGGCTGCGGCCAACAGCGTCAATTTCGTCGATGAAGATCAAGCACGGCGTGTGTTTGCGCGCCTGCTCGAACATGTCGCGCACGCGGCTCGCGCCGACGCCGACGAACATTTCAACGAAGTCCGAGCCGCTGATACTGAAGAATGAAGCGTCTGCCTCGCCCGCAATGGCTTTGGCGAGCAGAGTCTTGCCGGTTCCCGGAGGGCCGACCATGAGAATGCCCTTCGGGATGCGGCCGCCGAGTTTCTGAAATTTCTTCGGGTCCTTGAGAAACTCGACCAGCTCAGAGACTTCGTCCTTCGCCTCTTCAATGCCAGCGACGTCCTTGAACGTTGTCTTGTTCTTTTCCTTCGCGAGCAAACGGGCCTTGCTCTTGCCGAAGCTGAGCGCGCCCTTGCCGGCCATCTTGATCTGGCGAATGAACACGAACCAAATCAGCAAACCGATGAGCAGGAACGGCAGCAGCCCCATGAGCATGTTCTGCACGAGAGTGTTGGGGCGTTTCGGCTCGAACAATCCGCTGCGGCGCAATTGCCGGTCGAGCGAATCATCGAGATGAACCTGCGTCTTGAACTTCACGGGCACCTGCCCCTCCTTTGCGACGTATTTGCCGGTGATGTCCTGAATGAGCGGGTCCTGGATGTTAAACCAGATCACGCCTTCCTTGATCAAATCAGCACGCCAGGCCTCGATGAATTCCTTTTGCGAGAGCTGCACCTGGGCATCCCGCGGATCCTTCAACAGGAACAGCAGTGGGATAGCGCCGATGATCGCGATCCACAAAATCCAGGTGCGTGGCGGAACGCGAAACTCGCCGCCTTTCTTGGTGTCTTTGTTGTCTTCAGCCATGATTCGAAAAAGTGCGGTGGAAACTATCACCCGCTGTTGGCCACTGCAACCTGCGTTTCTGCGAGGTCATTCGTGAGCGCTCCG
>DATHKK010000484.1:0-8340 GCA_035489355.1 Candidatus Limnocylindria bacterium | reverse complement strand
GGCTAGACGGCGGCAGCGGGCAGCGCGTTCATTTACTCCGGCAACATGCCGCCGCGTTTGCAAGGCAAGGCCATGGTGTGCGAGCCAACGATGAAGGTGATTGCGCTCATGGATGTGCAACCCAAAGGCGCGGGCTACATCGCGAAGGACGGCTTCAACCTCGTCGCCAGCAGCGATGAATGGATGTCGCCGGTGTTCTCCGAAGTCGGACCCGACGGCGCGGTGTGGTTCGCGGACTGGCAGAATTTCATCATTCAGCACAACCCCACGCCGAGCGTGGAACGCGGCGGCTATCGCGCGCACACTGGCGTCGGTGGCGCGCACGAGAATCCACTGCGCGATCACGCGCGTGGACGCATCTACCGCGTCGTGTGGGAGAACGCGCGGAAGCCGGCGATCACTTCGCTCCAGGGCGCGACGACCGCTGACCTCGTGAAGGCGCTCGGCAGCGACAATCAATTCTGGCGTCTGACCGCGCAACGTTTGCTGGTGGAAGAAAGGAAGACGGAGACTACGGAGGCGTTGAAGAAAACGGTGACAGAGACAAATGCAGGCATCGCCGCCGTTCACGCGTTGTGGACGCTGCACGGAATTGGCCAGCTTGACGATGCGACGCACACGACCGCGTTGCTGGCGAAGAGTTCAGCGCTGCGTCGCAACGCCACGCGCGCGCTCGGCAATGATGACAATGCGAAGAAATTGTTCTTCAGCGCCGGCGTCGTGAGTGATCCCGATCTCATCACGCGCAAAGCGGCATTCATCAAGCTCGCCGGGTTTTCAACCACGAAGGAAATTCAAACCGTCGTCGCGAGTCTCGCCCGCAATCCCGCGCATCGCTCCGACGAATGGTTGAACGAATGCATGCGGCTGTTGGCGAAGAAACATGGCGCTGAACTTTACAAAGACGGGCCGAACTTGTTGCCCAATCCCAGTCTCGAAACGCTCGCCGACGATGGCATGCCCGAAGGATGGAAGCGCCGCGATTACGGCGGCCGTCCTGCGAATCGCGACGCGAAGTGGGACGTCGTCACCGGCACCGGCAACACGCACAGCGGCGAACGCGCGGTGCGCTGCGTGGCCAGCGGCGATGCCGACACGAGCCTTTATGCAGACGTCACGGTGAAACCAAACACCGAGTATCGACTCTCCGGTTGGGTGAAGGGGAAGAACCTGCGCGGCCGAATCAACTTCAACGATCATCTCGCGCGCAAGGAAACCGAGCGCGTCACGCGCGGCAGTTCCGAATGGCAGGAAGTGGAATTGATTTACAACAGCGGCAGCGCGACCCAGGCGAGCCTCAACATCCTGTTCGTCGCCAGTGGCGAAGGCCTGTTCGACGATGTGAAATTCTGCGAAGTGTTTCCGTCGGACGATTCCGCGAGCACGCTTGTCGCCGGTGACACCAAACGCGGTGAAAACATTTTCCACAATCACGTCGCGCGCTGCGTGCTCTGCCACACGTTGAAGGGACAAGGCAGCACCGTCGGCCCCGCACTGGACGGAATCGCCGCGCGGGCCACGCCCGAGTACATCCGCGAAAGTCTCGTGGAGCCGAGCAAGGTGCTGGCGAAAGGCTACGAAGGCACGGGCCTCTCGCCGATGCCGCCGATGGGCAACATTTTCAGTGCCCAGGAGTTGGAAGACATTGTGGCTTACATGCGGACGCTGAAATAGACAACGGCTAGCGCGCACAACGGCACCAGCTCTGGAGTGCGGTGACTAGTCACCGCATCCACATCGTGCGACCGGAATGGTCACGCGCTTTCCTGATCGCAATCGCTCCGCCGATTACTCCAGCATCTTCGGCTTCCAGCGATCGAACTCTTCGCGAATCCGCACCGGTTCGGTGAGTTCCCAGAATGTGGTTTTCTTTTGGCGCAGCGCGAGCGTGACGGCTGTCCACGACTGGCCCCAACCCGCTTCCACGGACCATGCGCCCCAGCCCATGTCGGCGGAGCTGGCCCAGTATTCCCACCGTCGATCGTCAAACGCGCGAAACCACCAGCCATTCAAGTACGATTTTTCTTTCGAGCGAATTTGAATGCGGCAGAGAAACTCAGCGAGCTTGTCGGCCGCGCGTTTCAGTTTTGCGTCGCCCGTGACGGCGGCGGCTTCGTGCAAGCCGAGCAAGGCAAAGCCCGTGGTGTAAAGCTGGTCGCTCGCGGGATCGCCGTTCTGCTGGATGAGCGGAGTTTCCGCCGTGCCGTACGCTTCGTTGGATTTCGGAATCTGATAGTGCCCGCCACCCGTCGTGCCGAGCCATTCGCGAATCGCGCCGTTGGGTTCCTGCCGTTGCAGAAGATCGTAAGCTACAGTGCGCAACCACTCGCGATGCTGCGGCGTGTCTTCGAGCCGCACCAGCCAAGCGAGACATAGCAGCATGCGCGCGCGTTCCATGTTATCCTTCCAGCGCCAGCCATCCGGATACACGTTCATGGTCATTGTGATGGCATTCGTCGTGCGCTGGAAAAATGGCTCGTGGCCCGTGGCGCGATACGTCCAGAGATAGCAGGCCCACATCACCGCCTCGAAGGGCGGCGAGTAATTGACGGGTGCGGCGGCGTAGAAGGATTTCCAACCCTTCGCCAGATCTGGATTATCGATCCGATCCCCGCGGAAGCCGAGTTTGCCCGTCGTGCGAAAATTGCCGATCATCGCTTTGGCGAGAACTTCATCCCACTTATCAGTCTTCAGCGCTGCCGCAGTGGCAATCGTTCCGAGAATCGCGCGTCCATTGTCGTCGCCATAATTTGCCACCAGCCACGTAGGCGAAATGCCGCCCCAGCCGATCAAACCAAACGCGCCATGTTTCTCGTCCGCGCGTGGTCCTTGACACATGTCCGAGTGGAAATAGACGTAGTCGAGGAGGTTGTTGGCGATTCGTCCAGCGCGTTTATTGTTTTCCAGCAATTGGCTCAAGGCCAGGACGGCCGCCGACTCGGCGTGGCAATCCGCGCGCAACGGTGTCCGCTGCAATTGATCGCCCGTGTGAGCAACGCCGGACGAATAGCCTTCAAGGATTCCGAGCGAGCCGTCGCCCGTTGCGATCTTCGCCGACGGCAGCGGCAGCGATTCTCGATTTCGTTTCAGCGCCGCGTAGATCTCATTCGTCCTCGAAGGCGGAACCAGCAATCGCGAGTTTAATAGCCAGTTCGCGGCGCCATTAAACGTACGTTGTTCAATATTCCGCGGCAGCTTTTCCGAGGGTCCGTAGGCGGGCGCCACGAGCGGCGTGGCCTTCAGCGTGAGGGGAGGACTATCGGGCGACAGCCGGCTTAGAATGGTTTCCCAGATCAAAAGCCAATGGGCCGAGGGCGCGTAACGAGCGGTGACAAAACCGCTGAGCTTGGTCGTGGCTACGATGATCCTTCGCTCCGGAATCTCGAACAGCAATGGAAACGAATTCGTGGGCAGGCCATAGACCGCGCGATCAAAACCGGCGACGCGTCCGGCCACGAGCCAGGGCTTTTCCACTTTTACGGGCAGGAAATAGCACTCGTGCAACGCGAGGATACTGAGCGGCGGCAACTCGTTTCCAAAATGATCGGCGGCAACCACGCCACGCTCCCAAACGGCGGCGCGAGGCGCATTGCTGAAACTCACCAGGCCAGGAATCGTTTCAGGATATTCCAGATAGACGCGCAGATTCCTGGCGTCGGCCACAGCGAGAACAGCTTGATCGATGCTGACGCGGTGCGCGGGATAACCATCCGCCAGCAGCAGAACGGTGCCGCCCTTTGCAGCTCGATTCACGGCTTCGATCGGAGTGGCGGCGCGCGCGCAGGACGCTTCGCTATTCTTCAGGACGCGAAACAAATCGTTCGTCGGCGAGCAACTCAGGACGAAGCGAGGAGCGGTCGTGGCCTGAAAGGCGCTGGCCAACAAGGTGATGATCAAAGCGCAGATCGTGTTCATGCGCAGCGGTAAGAAACAAGCTGAGTTCACCAAAGTGTGTTTTCGCGAGTGTCGGATTCTCAACATTTTGAATCCAGCATTCAATTCATGCGCAGGGGAGCGAATGTACGAACGGCAAATGTCGGCACAACTCGGCAACACGCACCTACATGGAGTTTTCGACTGGCGATGGATTGGGTAGCAAAGGCTATCAGCTTGTCACCGCCGGGCTACCAACTCGGCGGAACGAAAGGCGCGCCACTCCTGCAAGCAGCGTTCTCTGCCCATCCATTCCGCTGGGCAGGTTGCCCAGCGGAACGGGCCGGTAGCCCATCCTCCCTAGACGCACTCGTTCCAGTTCTGGCGCGTGCGCCGAGGTGCGTCCCAACGCCGGTATCTTTTCAGTGAACAACTTTTTGTGAAATTCGGTAGTTCTACGGATTGGCAATCCACCCATCGGAGATCAAAACTGTCTCCGATGAGGGACCATGTTGAATCTGAGCTGAGCCGGTTCAAGAGCAGGACTTCAGGGAAACGAGAACCGCTGCGCTCCAAAACATTTCACTTCAATGCTTTGACGCCATGACTACGACCAATCATCGCCGGGCATACTTTCCCTTCTGGGTGAACTTGAGTTGGGCGGAACGCAAACCGCCGGGCGCCTTTCGAGTCGTTGCGGCTAGAAAACTCAGCGACTCCACGGTGCAACAGGTGATTGACGCCTATCTTGAAAAAGGCGGCAAACCACCGCAGCCCGGCGAAGTGGTGTCGCTCGCCTATTGCGGCGAATAGGCGCGGCCGCAACCGCGAGGCCCTTGCCGATGCGTGGATTCTATTGGATTCTCCAAGCCATGACGGTTCACGAACTCAAGCATGTCCTCGCGGAAAATCCCGAGGCGCATCTCCGTTTCATTCTGCCCAACGGCGAGAAAGTTCACGCGCACGCGCACGTCACCGAAGTCGCGCGCATCGACAAGCGCTTCGTGGATTGCGGCGGCACGCGGCGGGATGAGGCGCGCTGCCAGTTACAAACCTGGACCGCGGACGATCTCGATCATCGCTTGGATGCGAAGAAGCTTCTGAACATTCTCACCAAAGCGCAGCCGATGCTGCAGTCGGACCAGTTGCCGGTGGAGGTGGAACATGAAGTCGAGTGGACGAGCCAGTTCCCGCTCGAATCCGCGCGGCGCGAGAAGCATGAATTGATTCTGCAACTGGGCGTGCGCCACACCGCGTGCCTGGCGATGGACAAGTGCCTGCCGAAGCCTTCGCCGCTCTCGATTGATTTCAAAGCGCTGCCAACTTTTTCCGCGCTGCGTTTTTAGTGGCCGTGTCGAGGGCATGCGACGACGGCAACAACATCAAGCTTCTCCGGCGCCGCATGTGCAGATGAGAGCATCAGACTGGTTTGGCTCGATCCATCTTTCGATCCTTCTATACTGAACGTGCTTTATGGCAGACACCACTGAATGCATCCCGGTGCTCAAGGCGCTGGCGGACGAAACCCGCTGGCGCATCGTGCGTGAACTCTTAAAGAAAACCCTGACCGTGAGCGAATTGACCGAGCGGCTCGGGGCCAACCAGTACAACGTTTCCAAACACCTGCGCATCCTCCGCGAGGCCGGCGTCGTGACGACGGAAAAGGACGGCAAGAACCTGAATTGCAGCGTCGATCCGGAGTTGAAGCAGAGGATCGCGCGCAACCGGGACCAGCTCGATCTGGGCTGCTGCACCTTTCGCTTCGATTAAAAACGCTTGCCCGGCGCGGACACTAACATGCAGTGTTGCGCATGTGTTCCTGCTGCGGTGATGGACACGGCAGCGTTGGAACCAGCGTGCCATGCTTATTACATTCCTGTTCCTCGCCGTTTGTTTTCTCGCCTACTCCAACGGGGCCAACGACAACTTCAAGGGCGTGGCCAGCCTCTACGGCAGCCGCACCTGCGGCTATCGCACGGCGCTCGCGTGGGGAACGATTGCCACTTTCGCCGGCGGGCTGGCCGCGGTCTTCGTCGCGGAAGCGTTGCTGAAAAAGTTTTCCGGCAAAGGCCTGGTCCCGAATGAACTCACCGCTTCGCCGCTCTTTCTCCTGGCAGTGGGCTATGGCGCGGGCGCGACCGTTCTCCTCGCCACGCTGTTCGGCTTTCCTATCTCCACCACGCATGCCTTGACGGGTGCGCTCGTGGGCGCGGGCCTGGTGGCAACGCATGGTGCCGGCTTGCAGTATTCCGCGTTGGGCAAAAGCTTCGTTCTTCCGCTTCTCCTCAGCCCGGCGCTCGCCGTCGCGACGGGGGCGAGCATCTATTTGCTGTTTCGATTCTTCCGCCTCCGGGCCGGCGTCACGAAACAGATGTGCATCTGCACCGGAGTCGAAGAACGCATCGTGGCCCTGCCGCAACCCAACGGTTTGTTCAGCGCGCAAAGTTTTTCCGCCATCACGTTGAGCGCCGCCGAACAGGAAACCTGCCGCCAACGCTATGCCGGTCGCGCCCTCGGCTTCGAGGCCGGCAAACTTCTCGACGCCTTGCATTTTTTCAGCGCGGGCGCCGTCAGTTTTGCGCGCGGCATGAATGACACACCCAAAATCGCGGCCCTCCTTCTGATCGCCTCCGCGTTTGATGTGCGCGGCGCGCTCGTGGCCGTGGCCATCGCGATGGCCATCGGCGCGTTCCTCAGCGCCCGCAAGGTTGCGGAGACGATGAGCCAACGGATTACCGACATGAACCCGGGACAGGGCTTCGCCGCGAACCTTTCCACCGCCCTGCTCGTGACGACCGCCAGCTACCACGGACTTCCCGTCAGCACCACTCACGTCACCGTGGGTTCATTGCTGGGCATGGGCATCGTGACGCGGCAGGCCAAATGGGCGCCCGTGAGCAAAGTCCTGCTCTCCTGGGTCATCACTCTTCCCTGTGGTGCGGTCTTTGCCGCGTTAATGTATTGGCTGGTCCGCCCCGCGGAATAAGGCGCGGGTTTCCGGTTCGCGTTGGGAAATTCTATTGCACAGTGGAAATGACACATGCACGATTTGGCATATATGCAATTGTCGTCTCACGGTTTGACCTTATCGCTGATGCTGTTCACAACGATCTGTCAGGCTGCTTCCGTTTCCATTCCAAATCCTTCGTTTGAATCGCCGGCAACGAGCTTTGTCGATACGAACATCATAGCGTGGGAGAAGTCGCCCAAACCGTTCTGGTACGATGAAACAGCCAACGGTCCGTGGGGCCAGCTCACCGGAGTGTTTGTGAACCCTCCTCCTGGCAGTCCGGGCGCCGACCACATCGACAACTGTGATAGCAACCAGGCGGCGTATCTCTTCGCCCTGCCGGGGGTCGCGCTCTTCCAGGACAAGGCCTCGACATCATCAAATACCCTCGATGCCGCCTTCGAGATCGGAAAATCCTATGACCTGACCGTTGGCGTGCTGGGCAGCGGCGGCGGCATGTCGAATGGAGCCACGCTGTTCTTCGGACTTTATTTTCGAGACGCCGCCAGCAATTCCGTCGTGGTGGCGGGCACCGTTGTGACCAATAGCAGTGCCGTGTTCAGCAATCACACCCACTTCGTCGATTTTCAGACGCGCCTTCCGGCCGTAAAAGCCACCGACGCGTGGGCGGGCAAAAATATCGGTGTGCAAATCGTTTCAACCGTGGGCTTTGAACTCAGCGGAGGCTATTGGGACGTGGACAATGTTCGACTCATCTCCACGCGCGAACCGGGCTTGAGCGGTTCAGTTGCACCCAACGGGCAGTTCACGCTCACGCTGGCCAGCGAAACCGGATTGAGCTTTGAAGTCCTTGCCGCAACGAACATCACGCTGGCCGCGTCGAACTGGAGCAGTCTGGGCACGGTGACCAACACCGGCGGCACAGGAACGTTCACCGACACCAACGCCGGATCGCCGCGCCGATTCTATCGCGCCCGGCAACTTCCCTGATCGGGAGCGTTCCATGGATGGCAACCGTGTGCAGAGTACGAACGGCTTCACGCTCCTTGAATTGCTGGTCGTGATTGCTTGCGTCGCCATCCTCGCGACCTTGCTTCTTCCCGCGCTCTCATCGGCGAAAGAAACAAGCCGTCGCGCGGCGTGCATTTCCAACCTGCGGCAGACAGGCATCGCGATTCATCTCTACGCCGGCGAGAACGAAGGCAGGATTCCGTACGGGCCACAGGCTCCGCCGTTCGCCAGCCCGTCCAGCTTTTATCCTTCCACTGGCGCGCCCACGAGTTTGCTGTCGTTGCAAAACGGAGCACCCGTCGCGCTCGGGTTGTTGCTTAGAGATCAACTCGCCCAAACGCCCAGGGTCCTGTTCTGTCCTGGCAGCGATCAGCCTGTGGATGCAGACAAGGAACTGGCAAGAGTCGGCCAGAGTCAGGCGCAAGGCAGCTACTTCTACCGGCACGCGGGCGTCACCCCGTTGTTCTACACACCGCCTGAACCAC
>DATHKK010000483.1:0-9812 GCA_035489355.1 Candidatus Limnocylindria bacterium | reverse complement strand
GAGCATGTTCATCGCGAGCTTGGCCGTGCCAGGCGAGGCGAATTGATCCGCGGAGTAACCCGCATCGAAGAGCAGATTGAACTGCACCGTGGGCACTTCGTGGCGCTCGGCGAAAATAATCTTCAACCCGTTGGCAAGTTGCGTGTGCTGGAGCGCAGGGAACTTCACCTCGGGCTTCAAGTCGGTGGGGAAGGGGACGGTCTTGCGATCCACGTCCGCGCTGGTCTCGGCGTATTTCGGGAACGGATGGACTTCGAGGACGTAAACGCCATCACTTAGCCATTCGCGCGCGGTCTTCTGGATTGCTTTCGCGGTCGCGGTGCGCGTCTCTTCAAGCTGCGTTTTGTAGTAATCCGGTTTGCCGGTAAACACGAGGTTCTGCGCGAGGATGTCCGACTTACCGCCAAAGCCGCCGATGCGTTCGATGCCGCGAATAAAGCCTGCTTCGAACTGCGTCTTGGCGCGTTCCAGTTCGTCCTTCGTCGGTCCATCGGCGAGAAACTTCGCGAGTTCCTCATCGAGCGCCTTCTCTACTTTCTCCAACGGCACGCCGGGCCGCGCGGTGGCCACGATGCCGAACTGCCCGCCAATCTCGCTCAAGTCCACATAAGCCTGCGCGTCGGTCGCAATTTGATCCTGATACACGAGGCGCTTGTAGAAGCGCGAACTCTTGCCCTGCGCGAGCACGTCGCTGGCGAGGTTCAGGAGATTGGCTTCGCGAGTGCCGTATTGCGGGATGTTCCAAATCTTGTAAATGCGCGCCTGCGGCACGCGGTCTTCTGCCTTCTGCCGATGCGTGCCGGTACGCTTGGCGATCCATGCTTCATGCCGCGCCACGGGCGGCCCGGACGGAATCCATCCAAAATACTTTTGCACCTTGGCGAGAATTTCTTCGGGCTTCACATCGCCGGCGATCGTGAGTGTCGCGTTGGCCGCGCCGTAATAACTTTTGAACCACTCCTTCACGTCGTCGAGCGAGGCGGCGTTCAGGTCTTCCATGGAGCCGATGACCGTCCACGAATACGGATGGCCGGCGGGCCGGGTATTTTTCGTGATTAACTCATAGGCGATGGCGTAGGGCTGGTTCTCGCCCTGGCGCTTTTCGTTCTGCACCACGCCGCGCTGCTCATCGAGCTTGGCCTGCGTGATGGCGCCGAGCAGATGCCCCATGCGATCCGATTCGAGCCAAAGCAGCAGATCGAGCGCGTCCTTCGGCGCGTTCTCAAAATAATTCGTGCGATCTTCGCTGGTCGTGCCGTTCATGTCGGTCGCGCCGACTCGCTCGGTGGCTTTGAAGAAATCTTCATCGAAGTTCTCGCTGCCGTTGAACATCAGATGTTCGAACAAGTGCGCGAATCCCGTCTTGCCCGGCTTCTCATTCTTCGAGCCAACGTGATACCAGACATTCACGGCGACGATCGGTGCCTTGTGATCCTCATGCACGAGCAGCGTGAGACCGTTACTCAGCACATATTTTGTGTAAGGAATCTCAATGGCGTTGGTCAGCGGCTTATCTGCGGCTTGAGTGAATTGTGACAGGAAGACAAAGGCGAGCCCGGTCAGAACGACTCTCTTGATTTGCATGGCGGGAAATTAGAGGCGTGATCCATGCGTGCGCAAGTTCGACCTTAGCGCGAGATCTTTTTGGCGACATGGCGGCGTGAAAGGTAGGGCGCGTCGCTCCGCGCGCGACGCGAACAGGGAGCAATACGCTATTGTCGGGATTTCGACTCAACGTCGGCGCGCGCGGAGCGACGCGCCCTACCTCCAGCGGTTTGTACGATCGCTCCCACGCCCGGGCTCTCGAAGCTTGGAGCCGAATGCTCGCCGCACTATCCTCACGCTCGTGTCCAACTACATGATCGCGCGCCTCGACGAAATTCCGGCGCAACGCTGCCCCTGTGGCTTCACCAAACGCGCCTTTGCCGGCTCTCCCGAAAACGTCGCCAGCATGCACGTCGTGGACATCCAGGAAGATTCGCGGACGCATTATCACAAGCGTATGACTGAGATTTATCTCGTGCTCGAAGGCGAAGGGCAGATGGAGTTGGATGGCGAACTGTTCCCCGTGAAGCCGATGACCGCGATCTACATTCGCCCGGGCTGCCGCCATCGCGCCATCGGGAAGCTGAAGATCGTGAACATCCCCGTGCCGTCATTCGACGAGAGCGACGAGTGGTTTGACTGAGGTTCCGAGCCGGTCTCAAAACTGGTCTTGGGGTGCGGAAGGACGGGCGCACTCTTCGCAGTCAAAGTGAATTTCAGACAGGCTCAGCCTTCACAAGGATTTCCCCGTGAGGCGCAGGTAAGCTTCCAGATATTTCTCTTGGGTTTTCTGCACCACGTATTCAGGCAGAGGTGGCGCGGGCGGGCGTTTGTTCCAACTAATGCGTTCGAGGTAATCACGCAAAAATTGTTTGTCGAAACTGGGCTGGCTGCGGCCGGCTTCGTACAGATCGGCGGGCCAGAAGCGTGAGGAGTCCGGCGTGAGCACTTCGTCGATGAGAATGAGCCGCCCTTCGAAAATGCCGAACTCGAACTTGGTGTCGGCGATGATGATGCCGCGGTCGCGGGCGTAGGCGCGGGCGGCATTGTAAATCTGGAGACTGAGAGAGCGCGCTTGTTCCGCCATGCCGGCGCCGACGATCTCGGCGGCGCGCGCGAACGGGATATTTTCGTCGTGCCCGGTTTCCGCTTTCGTGGCTGGCGTGAAGATGGGTTCCGGCAGGTGCGAAGATTCGGTCAGGCCGGCGGGCAGGGCGATGCCGCACACGGTTTGCGATTGCTGATATTCCTTCCATCCCGAGCCGGACAGGTAGCCGCGCACGACGCACTCAATGGCGAGCGGCTTGGCTTTCTTTACGATCATGCTGCGGTTTTCGAGCAGCGCGGAGTAGCGGCGCAGATTTTCCGGCAATGGATCTTTGGCCTTCGTGAGCAAATGGTTCGGCACAAGACTGGCGAACTTCTCGAACCAGAAATGGGAAATCTGCGTGAGCACTTCGCCTTTGCGCGGAATGCCGTTGGGCATGATGCAGTCGAAGGCCGAGATGCGATCGGTCGCGACCATGAGGAAAGCATCGCCGAGATCGAACAGCTCGCGGACTTTCCCGCTGCGCACCTTCGGAATGCCCGGAAGTTCGATTTGCAACAAAGGCTCTGACATGCGCGCGAGGATGACGGCGGGCGAGTGAGAGTTGGAAGTTGAAAGTTGGGCCAACTGGCTGAGCCCGATCTTCACAGAAGCAAACGAAGGAAACGAAGCATCGGACAGGAAGATTTCATTTTTGGATCAAGATGATAGCGAACGAAGGATCGGCTCTGACGCACCTGCAACACAGGCGACTTATCGCTTCGTTTCCTTTGCGTCCTTCTGTTTCAACCGAATTGTTGCGGCTACGCCGCCGGCAAGGTCGCAAGCACTGGTTTCGTCGGCGGCGCGCCCGCGGCTGATTCCGCAGTCAGCTTCTTCACGAGCACTTTGGAATTCCGCCCGCCCGCGTCGTATTTCTCCCGGCGCCCCGGCGGCAGATCATCGGGCGAGCCTTCGCTGAAGCCGGCCTTGGATTGGAAATAAGTGAAGGCCTGCGTTGAGAGGGTGAGCAATTCTTTCACGCCCAACTCGCGCGCTTTGTTCTCGATGAACTGAATCAGCTTGCGGCCAATGCCCTGGTTCTCGTGCGACGCGCTCACGTAGAGGCAGGCCAGTTCGCCTTTTTTCTGCTCCGGATAAATGTGCAGCGCCACGCAGGCCACCGGATGCTTGTCGATTTCGAAAATCCAATAGTCGCCCAACTGCTTTTCGATCACGGCGCGCGTGCGCTTCACCAGTTCATCGCTATCCACGCCTTGCTTGGTGAGTTGCTGGATGCTGCGCACGTCCTTCCGCATTGCGCGCCGAATCTGCTGATATTCATTCGCGTAAATCAGCGTGCCGATGCCTTCGTTCGAGAAAACCTCCGCGAGCAAACCTTCATCCACGCGACCATTGATGATGTGAATGCGCGGCACGCCCGCCTTGCAGGCCACGGCGGCGTGTGATGCTTTGGAAAACATCTCGGGTGAGAGATCGTTCTTTTTGTCCGCGAGCACTTTCTCCAAATCGCTCGCGAGCATTTGCCGAATCAGTTGACCTTTGTTGATCAAGCCGTCGTAGGTCGTAATGAAAATCACTTTGGTAGCCTTAAGCGCCTCGGCGATGGCGACGGCCATGTGATCGGAATTGACGCGATACGTTTTGCCTTCGCCATCGAACCCGAGCGGCGGCACGACCGGCACAATGCCCTGGTTGAGCAACGTGAGTAGCATCTCCGTATCGACGCGCTCCACCTTGCCGGTGAAAAGATGATCGATGCCGCTCAGGATGCCCATCGGATGGGCGACGATGGCATTGGTCGTGGCCGCGCGCAGATCGTTCGTGCTGAGGCCCTCGAGGATTTCGTGCGTGAGGCGGTTCGCCGCGGTCAGCGCGAGTTTCAGGGTCTCTGCGTCCGTAATGCCGGAACCGTCCGAATCGGAGACTTTGACCTTTTGCTCCTCGGCCAGCGCGCGGATTTGGGCCGCGGCGCCATGACAAATCACCACGCGAATGTTCAGCGAGCGCAGGACCGCGACATCGAGCAGGAAATTGGAAAAGTTTTCTTCGGTGACGATGGCACCATCGAGACTGAGCACGAAAATCTTTTCGCGAAAGCGCGGGATGTACTGAAGGATGCCGCGGAGGTCAGTTGGTTTCACTTTGGGTTTTCACGCGAACGTAGTCGCTGGTGAAAATAAGTAGGCGGACGCGTGCTGGATTCAACAGTTATTTTTCGCGCACGGCGGGTGGATGCACATCGAGGTCATGAGCGTGTCCTCCGCTCGTTCGCAATGTTGCAAACGCCTCCGATCGAAGCGCGTGCGGAATTCGACGAAACGTCTTGCTCCAGATACGCGTCATTTGGATAGTAGGCGCACTGGAAGAACATTCCTGCACTCCGAGAGATGAAGAGGTCTTACGTAACACGTCGAATACGAGTTTTCTGTGCGTTCTTGCGCTTCAGCCACCAGGCAAATGGAAACCGAAGCCAGTGACGGATTACTTCAACCAGGGAATCATCGCCGTGATTAAGACGTTCTTCATTACGTGAGTTCACGTATTTGTAACGTCGCCGTATGCGCCCAGCACGAATGCGTGTTTCTGCGAAATGGCAGGCACGGGTGCTGCTTTGCAGCAATTGCGAATTAATAAGCTAGGCGGAGCGGATTTAAGGGGGATTGTAATGAGCATTCAGAAGAAGAGTAAAATCAAGGTGTTGCTGGTGGACGACCACCCAGTGGTTTTGGAGGGCGTCCGGGCTTGTTTGCGCGGGCATACCCAATTCGACATCGTGGGAGTCGCCGCCAATGGTGAAGAGGCCGTCCTGAAGTCCAAAAAGCTGTCGCCGGATGTCATTCTTATGGACATGATGATGCCGGGAATTGACGGCTTGGAAGCCACCCGAAGACTGCGTGAAGCGTGTCCCAAGGCGAAGGTACTGGTCTTCGCAGGCCGCGACGATAACGAAGCCGTGGGTGAAATGGTCCAATGCGGCGCGCGAGGTTGCATACGCAAGAGCGCCTCGGCTACGGAATTGGTCACGGCGCTAGAACGCGTGAATCGTGGCGAAACATTTTTCCCGCCGGAAGTGGCCCAGACATTTTTCAATCAATTTGTCCTGCGGGGAGGCATGCCTCAGGAAGCAGCATCCAAGCGGATTTCCGAGAGAGAACGCCAGGTCTTGCATTTAATTGTCGAAGGCGCCGCCAATAAAGAGGCCGCAGAAACCCTCCAAATCAGTGTTCGCACGGTCGAAAAGCACCGCCAAAGGATCATGAAGAAGCTCGGCGTTCACAAGGCAACGGAACTCGTTAAGTTCGCCATCACGAAAGGCATCGTGAACCCTGGCTCATTCTGATGGCAATCGGAATGCCTGAGCTTACGCAAAAGCGCGTAAATTGTCGTGTCGTATTTGCCCGCATCACCGACCTTCGTAATTCACCCAGATTGAGGGTTCGTTCCACCGCCGTTAATCCTTTGCGCAGGTTAGTCAACCACAGGAGGGAATCTGTTCCACTGTGAGGAAGAACCCGTCAGTGCCCGTTAAGACAATTGGATAGAACCCTCGCGTTTTCCGCGCGATACGCTTTCCCGTTGTCTGGAATTCAGGATCAGAAGGAATGTTTGGGAACGCACGAAACGCCGCACCTCTCTCGAGAGGGACCGGCTATATGACTGAGGATGCTTTGCTGTGTCGCAAGGGAGCGGCGTGGCGAGGGCAAATACTCGTCCTAGGTTCGCTCTGCGCCCTCGCGCTGCTGCTCATCTACATCGTGGGCAGCCCGCGTTCTTGGGCCACGCATCGCCTCGAGGTCTTGCTCACGCTCGGCGGCATCGCTTTCTGGCGCTGGAGTTGGTTTGTCATCCAAAATGTCCGGGCGATTACTTACCGGTATTGGGCCTTTCCCCGCATCCGTCGAGAAGCGGAACTGGCTCTTGCGAAATTTGGACCCGTGCCGGAAGTCACCGTTCTCGGCACGACGTATCATGAAAAACCTTGGATTACGCTCGCGGTGTTCGGCTCGGTGTTTCGCGAGTTGAGCACCATCGAAGGTCTGGTGCGGCCCCCAAAAGTGATCGTCGTGACTGGCTGTGACGAGGACGATCAGAACATCCGGGAAATTTTCGCTCAATGCTGCATGGACTTGACTCCGGTCAACCCTGCGCAGTGGCCGCCTGAACTCGTTTTGGCTCGCGGCGACAAAGGCAAACGCCTTGCGCTCGGCACCGGCATGGAGGAAATCGCGCGGAGCGGTCTGCGAGATGATGGCGTCGTGATCATTCTCGATGGCGACACAATGCTTCAGCCCGGGCTGGTGAAAAAAGTCCTTCCTGTATTTCGTCTTACACCCACCGTCTCGGCCATCACCACGAATGAAGATGGCGTGGTCAAAGGGCCGGCCTGGTTTGCCGAATGGACTTCGCTTAGGTTTGGCCTGCGCCATCGCTCGATGTGCTCCATTTCTCTTTCCGGAAAGTTGCTTTGCCTCACGGGGCGATTTTCTGTCTTCCGTGCCTCCGTTGTTTTGGACCCGAGCTTTCGTGCGCAAGTCGAACACGATGTCATTCATCACTGGCTGTGGGGTTCATTCGAGATGCTCAGTGGCGATGACAAGAGCACTTGGTTTTGGCTCGCGAAGAACGGTCATCGGATGCTCTACGTGCCGGATGCGATGGTCACGACCTTCGAAGTGATCACCGGCTCATCGGTGCATCGCGCGATGGCCAATGTTCGCCGCTGGTCTGGAAACAGCGTTCGGCATGGATGGCGCGCCATCATGCTCGGGCCGCGCAAGCTCAATTGGTTTGTCTGGCTTTGTCTAGTGGATCAGCGCCTGACGATGCTGACGATTCTGTTCGGGCCGACCGTCGCCATTTTTTCGATCTGCACGGGCCGTTTCGAAATGGCCGCCGCTTATCTGCTCTGGGTGATCTCGTCTCGTGTGGCTCATGCGGCTATCTCCTGGCGGCAAGGCCGGCGCCTCTCGGCTTATTACGTCCCGCTCCAGATCGCTTCGGATTGGATCACAGCTTTGACGAAACTCTGGGTTGTATTTCACCCCGCGAAACAAAACTGGCTGAACCGCGGCGCGCGTACTCTCAACACCACGCGCGGGTCCGCCTTCTACAAACTGCGCACGGGGTTCGCGCATTACCTTTACGTTTTCTCCTGCGCTTGCGTCGTCGTGGTCGTGGGCTTGTTCGTGGGATTTCTTCCCATCTTCCGAGACACGCGGCTCTTCCTCAGACCGAAAGCGGAAGAGCGCTCGAAGAACCCCGCGCCGAGCCAGTCGACCACACCTGCTTTGCGGCAACGCATCGACGGCATGTTGGGCCAAGGCGAACTCGCGGGAAAAGCCGTGAGCAAGGACACCATCAGCGGGCAGTGAATTTTTGAAACGATCATGAACAACCCAGCTTCTACCACCAACCCAGCTGCCGCCGCACCGCAAGCGCCGAAGAAACAGCCGCGGCTCGCGCGCAACATTGTTATCTGCCTAGTCATCGCGCTTACGATCGCCGCGATCTCCATCGCGATTCCGTGGGCTAATTACCGGATGAACAACGTCGTGCTCCGTGAGGCAGCGGTCCGCGGTTCCGTTACCAAGCTCGGCACACGCATCGAGGGACGCGTCAAAAGCGTCGAGGTCGAAGCCGGCGAGCGCGTGACCAAAGGGCAAGTCCTGCTGCGCATGGAAGACAGCCATCTGCAAGCGGCGATGCAACGCGCGCGCGGCGAATTGGCTTCGGCGACTCGCGAGTTGGAAAGTGAAAAACTTGGCATCGAACAAAATCGCCGCCGGCTCACGTTGGAAATCGAGCGATCCAAAGGCGCATTACGGAAAGCCAAGGGGGAACTCGAAGCCCAGCAAAGCAGCCTGACCAAGCTGGAGAAACAATATGAGCGGACGGCTTCTCTCGTGAAAACAGGCGCCGCTGCCACGGCGGAACTCGATAAAGTCACCGGTGATCGCGACAAAGCGCTGGCCATGGTGAATGCCGCGAACGGCGTGGTTGAATCTGCGGAGTCCACTTACGATAGGGCGATCAATGAGTTGGATGGATTGCAGGTCCGCGAAAATCACGTCGGCGTTCTGGATGCCAAGATCACCATCGCTCGCGCGCAGGTGGCAGCGGCGGAGGCTGACCTGGACGCTGCGACACTCAAAGCGCCCGAGGACGGCCGAGTCATCGAACGCATCGTGAACATTGGCGGCTCCGCGAAAGTCGGTGAACCGATTATCTCACTTTGGATCGGCAAAGCCTGGGTCGAAGCGTGGGCCGACGAGCGCGACCTGCACAAGATTCATGCCGGCAGCCCCGTGGATATTTCTTTCGACGCGACACCGAGCCGCCGGCTGGCTGGTCATGTGGAGAGCATTGGCCTCCTGACCGACAAGCAATTGCAGCCCGGCGTAATCGTGCCTTCAACACTTCATGCCTTCGTGCGGCAGAACGCGATGGTGCCGATTCGCATCGCACTCGAAGATGAAAACCCTCCCGTCCAGTTGGGACTCTCCGTTCTGGTGGGCATTCGCAAAGGTTCGGAGAATTCCAATTCCAATACCGCGGCGGGAGTACCGCGCGGCGGTTCAGCCTGGAGTTCGCCGGCCAAACCAACAGCAACCAACGCAGCAATCAGTCAACTCTAAGTAGCAACAACGAGTCAGGTCCAAACACAATCAGAAGCAACGCAACAATTAGAAAACAGAACACTATGAAAATCAGTATCTTCGGTCTCGGTTACGTCGGGTGTGTCACCGCCGCCTGTTTGGCGAAGGATGGACACGAAGTCATCGGCGTCGATGTCGTCCCCTCCAAGGTCAACAACCTCGCCAACGGCAAAGCCACTGTCGTCGAGACTGGCCTCGACGAACTTATCGCGGAAGGGCATCGCGAGAAACGCATCACGGCCACGACCAATGGCCGCCAGGCCGTGCTCGACACGGATGCGTCCATCGTTTGCGTCGGCACTCCGACTGGCTCGGATGGCCAGATGGATCTGACGGCGTTGCGCGCGACGATTGAATTCATTGGCCGCGCCATGCGCGCCAAGATGGATCGTCACGTGGTGATCATGCGCAGCACTGTTCCCGCCGGCACGGCGGAGACGATTGTGCTGCCGCTGCTCAACCCGCACATGCCGCCCGCCGCTTTGTTCGCGGACAGCAATTTGATCGTGGTGCCTGAGTTCCTTCGCGAAAGTTCGGCCATCGCCGACTATTACGATCCC
>DATHKK010000482.1:0-3212 GCA_035489355.1 Candidatus Limnocylindria bacterium | reverse complement strand
ATCGTTGCCGTACGCGCCCACGACGATGCGGTGCAAGGAAGTGCCGAATCCGTCAGCGGGATTCCACGGCGGCGCGTCGTGGTAATGAACTTCTTCGACGAGCACGTCCGTCACTTCGAGCGGGTCGGAGCGGTCCGGCTTGCGGAGCCGCACGGATTCCTGCGAGTTGTCGAGCTGGCCGTTGTAGGGACCGACGATGACGACACTCGCGTCGATGCCGTAACGGGAAAGGAAACTCGCCAGCGCCGTCGTGTTCGTCATGGGATCGAAACTCACGACGACGAGGAAACTGTCGGCGGGAATGGTGTTGGTCGGGAAGATGAAGTCCACCGCGCTGGTCAACTTCCAGCGATTCGTCGGAAACGCAGGATCGAAGAGCGTCACAGGCGCGCCGCTGATGTTGTGCAATTCGATGAACTCATGATCGCTGTCATCAAAGCCCTCCAGCACGCCATTGGTCGCGACCAACACGTCGGGCGGATGGTACATGACTTCACTGACAATCAGCGGCCCGACTTTCGGCAGCGAGTTGGCCGCGCCCAGCGTCGTGCTGGCCTGCGCCACGAACTGCTCATCGCCATCACTCGGGACGTAACGACCGAACGAAACTCCCGTTTCGGACGCGCCGAAGTCGAAGCCGTGATAGTAACCCGTGAGATTTCCCGCGGCGTCGCCGGAGAACAAAAACACTTCGTCGCCGCTGGCGCTGAACGAGAAGCCGGTGCCGCCCGCGTTGAACTGCGCCTCGGTGAACAAAGCGTAACCGCCGGGCGCAATCGTCGTCCCGGCCGCGATGCGATATTTGCGCGGCGTGAAGAAGTCATCGCTGATCCACCAGTCGCCGATGTTCGCGGCGTCGGCGCTGATGTTCCAAAGCTCGATGGAATCGACGGCGGGAAGGTCGCTGTTGGCGAGCACCTCGTTCACGAGCACGGGCGCGAACACGCCGGGCGCAGGATCGATGGCGCCGGGCGAACCGTTCAGAGCGCCGCTCGCGCGCCAGTTCTCTTTCTGGTCCCACGTCTCGAAGGGCGCGTTTTCATTCACGATGACGAGCGAGAAGCCCAAGCCGTCCGTCGTGGGATACCACGAGTTGTTGTAAGTGAAATCCAAGATCTGTTCGCCCACGCTGTCGTCGAGCTTGATGCGTTCGCCATTGCTATCGAGCGCGCCAGTGTAGGTGCCGGCGATGGTCGCGCCTGCCCCATAACGTGAGG
The DNA here is from genome assembly GCA_035489355.1 of Candidatus Limnocylindria bacterium. GTDB lineage: Bacteria > Verrucomicrobiota > Verrucomicrobiia > Limisphaerales > SIBH01 > JANNGC01. Next base: position 1,995 of record DATHKK010000482.1, on the reverse strand, counting down.
TAAAGGCCGCGGGATTTTTCACCAACACCACGGTTTGCCCGGCGGCGAGCGAAGTCACTGGACTACCGCCGGTGAACGCGAACTGCACTCCGTTGGTGAAATGAACGCCGATCAGGCTGAGCGGTGACGGGCCGATGTTCTTCAACTCGATGTACTCAAAGTCTTCCTGCGGATACAGGCTGCCCGCATTCGTGGGGCCGGGATGATACATGATCTCCGTGATACGAAGATATTGCTGCGCAAGGCTGGGGTTGCCTGCGTAGCCATTCGTGTGGACGAGGCGGCCGGAGGCATCGATCACTTTCACGATTTCGCCACGCGCATCCAGCGAGCCTTCGTACGGGCCGACGATGAAAAGCCCCTGGCCAGCGCGGGGCCCGGTGGCGCGTTTGCGGAAACTGACCACATCCGGCGACACGAAGATGGTGCTGCTGGAAGGCACGATCGTCCCTTCTTTGAAGGTGAACCTGATGCCGCCGTCCAGCCGCCAGTTGGAAATGTCCACGGCGAAAGGAGCGGGATTGCTGAGGCAAATGTATTCCTGCGATTGAAGGCCGGAAGACGGGTTGAATTCGATCGCCACAATTTGCAGGGCAGCGTTGGTCGGCTGGCTCAATGGTATGCCCGCGTTGCTCGTCGGCGTGATGCCAATGGGTTTAGCGACGTTGGTAACGCTATGCGTCGCGCTAAAATGAATCCGGCGCAGATTGATGAACTGATTGAACAATTCATCCACGGCGTTGGTGAGCGGTTTGTTGGACGCCGTCCAGGTGGAATAGCCCCATTTGGCGCGGTCAAGGAAGGCTTCGTTCCAAATCAGGTTGGTCATGAACCGGATGTGGGTTTCCAACAGGCGTGATTCCGGGGCCACTCCTGGCTCGATGATCCAACGATCCAGAACTGTGCGCTGGCGGCGCAGCAGCATCTGGCGGGTTTCCGGCAGCGAGATGATGATGTCGTAAATGCGATTATAGGTGGACCCGTCGCAGGCAATGATGGTGGAGCAGCCGTAGAGCGGATGGCTCTTGCAGGTGTCGGCGATCGCGTCCAACGGTGTGATGCCGCCATAGCGCTGGCCCCAGGAGGCGTTCATGTCGAAGGGAATGATGCGCCAGAGGCCGTCACCGCTTCCGTTGGTGGTGTCGCGGTAGAGGGACATGTTCGCCCACACGTCGTCGTTCTCGGCGCACCACCGCGCACCGGCGAGATAATTGACGACTTCCGGAATGTCCAGCATGTCGAAAGCGGCGGCACGCCGCCCGGCCACTGTATTGGTTTCATTGATGGCGCGCACGAGTGTCTGGTAGTCGGTATGGTCGGTGAGCGGAGGCGGTGACTTCTTTTCGAACACGCCAGTGCTGCTCTCGGAGGGGAGAGCATTGCCGACGGCTTTATAGAGCGCGCCCGCCGGATCGTAGCCCATGCGCGCGACCTGTTCCTCGTCGATGACGTCGTTGTGAAAGACCAGCGCGTAGAATGATCCGTTGAGCTGCGCCCGCACCGGATAGAAAAACGGCGAAGGCACTCCCATTTGTTCCAGCAACCAGAAACTCAGATGCTGCCGGATGTAGGCCGGGTCGAGGAACTCGGCCATGAACGAGGTCTTGCGGACACGTGGAAACTGGGGCAGATGCCGGAACTCGTGCTCGCGGTTGAATACAAGTCGGTGGGACTTCTTGGCTTGGCCCGCCGACGTATTGCCGCGCAGTTCCATGTAAACATTGTCGTAGAATTCGCCATCGAAAAAAACGGCGATGCGTCCGCCGGCCTCGCCATCCGCCCCGGTCTGGGCAGTAGGTGGCGCCGCCTGGAGCACCCCGGGTGCTGCAAACAGATGGAAGATCGGCAACTGGCTGGCGACGTAGTTCGGATTTACCACGGTTCCCAGATATTCCGCCGAACCGGCTGCATTGGCGAAGAGCGGGAAACGCGAAAGATTACCCTGGACGTCCGTGGCGCGGAAATACCAGCGAATCATTTGGCCATTGGTTGAAG
>DATHKK010000481.1:0-2583 GCA_035489355.1 Candidatus Limnocylindria bacterium | reverse complement strand
CGTGGGCGGATTGTTCGTGGCGTAATCGCCGAGCAACCAAAGATCGTAATCAAAACCCGGCACGATTGTGGGCACTTGGAGAAAATCCGTCGGCCCAGTCATATCGACGACGGCCTGCACGCGGCTCGATTGGCCGAGATGCTCGCCGACCTCAAAGAGATTCGTGTGGCCAGTCGTGCCGGTGAGCGCGGAGAGATGGGCTCCCGCCGAGAAGCCCCACATGCCAATGCGATTCGTATCGAGGTTGAATGCCGCCGCGTTCGCACGCAGCCAACGGATGGCGGATTTCACGTCCTGGATTTGAGCCGGATGCGGCAGGCTTGCGGCGTAAGGCGACGGCGGCGGATTCGTCGTGTAGCGATAGCTGATGGCCGCGACCGCGATGTTGTGATTCGTCAGCGCCAGCGCGCGAGGATTGTTTTCGTTCTCCGACGCCCAGCCCCCACCGTGGACCCACACCACGACCGGCGTGGGCGCGGCATTCGACGGCGCGTAATACAAATCCATCCACCGCCGCGACAATCCGCCGGTGACGTAGGGCATGTTGTTCGTGACGCGATAATTCGCGGGCAGCGTTTGCGCGGCAGAGTGGAATACGGCGCAGGACAAAGCGAAAGCCAGCACGAGAACGAATTTCATCTGGTGTTGATTAACGAAAATCACATTGAGATTCGATGCGAAAGCGCTGGTCAGCGCGGGCAGATGAGCCGCGCGTTCTGGTTGCGCGGAACTAAATCGCCCTGCGCCCAATTGTAGTGCGCGACGTAATTGCCCGGAACAATGACGGTGGAATACGTCCCTGCCTGCGTGCCGCCGACATAGAGCGAGTCTCCCTGCGTCAGTGACTTCAATGTGATTGCCGCGTTCTGGCCCGGCGCGGGAAAGGCTGCGCCGTTGAGCGAGAACGATCCGCTCAATGCCGCCGCCCCAACGTTGATCACGGTCTGCACGTTCTGCGTCACCACCAGCGGGCTGCCCAACGTCGCATAGGTATTGCGCGGCAACTGCACGCCGCTTTCGTATTCGTAACGCAGGCGATACGTGCCGGGCACCACCAGACGGGACACGTCGTATGGGCCCGGAAAATTTCCTAGATAGATGCGCCCGCCCCCGCCGCTCGCTTCGAGATACAGCCGGGCTAGTTCGCCATCGGTGGGGCCGGGAAAGTCTCCGCCGTTGAACTTCACGTCCGCGCCAAACTCGACCACGAGAATGTTGATGTTGAAGACGGAAGTGTTTGTGATCTGCACCGTACTGAGAATGGCGTTGGTGTTCGCGGGCATAATGGAGGTGCCAGTGATGTTTTCGAAATGGACTTGATACGTGGCGGGAATCACGAGCCGTTGAAATGTTCCGGGGGTCGTGTACCCGAGATACACGTTGTCCTCGCCCTGCCGCAAAGTGATGAGGGCATTTTCCGTCGCGGCGTTCGGAGTCGGAGCGCCATTGACTCGGAACGCGCCGGAGATTTGCACCACAGGCAGATCGATGTTGAACACGCCGCTCGCCGCCAATGCAACGCTGCTCAGAAAGCGTGCGCTGGAATTGGCCGGCATAGTGTGGCCGCCGGTGAGACCTTCGTAATGAACATCGTAGGTGCCGGGAATCACCCTCCGCTGGTACTGCTGAAACGTCGTGTGGCCGAGCAGCACCTTCGTCCCCGTCTCGGGATCGAGGAGAGAAATGCGGCCCGCCTCCGTTTCGGTCACCGGCGTGGGCGCACCGTTGACCGTGAACGCGCCGGTCAACTGGATCGTCGGCACGTCAATGTTCAAGAGGCCATTGCTCAGAATGGACACGTTGCGCTGGAACGCGGTAAACCGGTTGGCCGGGGCGATCGCGCTGCCGGTGAGAGTGGAATACACGAAGTCGTACGCGCCCGGAATCAGCATCGCGGCATACGTCTGGTCTCTCGTCTCGCCGAGCAGAGTCAGTGCGCCATTCTGCCGGTCGCGCGTTTGGATGCGTCCGTTCTCCAACTGGCTGGCCGGGGCCGGAGCGCCGTTGAACAAAAACGCGCCACTCACGCCCACCGCTGGTACATCGATGTCGAACGCTTGATCGCTGGAGATCTCCAATCCCCCGATCACAACGGCCACGGTGTTGAGCGGCACCTCGTCGCCAATCTTGTGTTCATAAATCACATCGTAGATCCCCGGCACCACGCGACGGTTGAACGTCTCGTTGTTGCTCAGGCCGAGATACACCTCGTCGCCAGCCGAGGCGCGGCGCAGAAAAAAATTCGCGCCCTGTAGAAACGAACTGGGAAAGGGATGGCTGTTGAGCAGGAAGCGGCCTTGGATGCGAACGGACGGCACGTCGATGTTCCAGACGCTCGGACTCCACGCGACGTCGCCGCAGTCCGCGTCCCCGGACGGCGCGGCGAGGCGGAAGAATTTTTTAGCCCCCTCGAACTGGATCAGATAGGGACTGGTCAAGCCACGAATCGGCAGCCACGGACCCGAAACTTCATCCGCCGCTTCGAGCATCGCGTCGCCGGTCCATGAGAGCAGCGGGCCAGACACTCCAGGGCCGGCGTGCAACGTCAGCAAGGTCACTTCGACCGTGAAGGTGCAGCTTCGC
>DATHKK010000480.1:0-12516 GCA_035489355.1 Candidatus Limnocylindria bacterium | reverse complement strand
TCTGCGCGCTGGTGGTACTGGGGCCGATGGGCTTCGTTTGGCTCGGTTGGAAATGGCAAGCGGCCGCGACCTCCGTGGGCGGCTTGTCCGGACTCGTGGCGCTGCTGCTGGGTCGCAGTCCCACGACACCCGGCACGAAGGGCGAAGCCGGGAAATCCGACTGGAAGTCTCTGGTCCTCAACAAAATTTCCTGCCTAGCCGCGCCGCTCTTCATCGTCGTTTTCCTCGTCCTGCTCTCGTTTGTGACGAGCCTCGCCCTCCATGGGTTCTCGGGCACCGATCGGGGCGCGCGGTTTTTCGTTCCGCAACTCGTCTTCCCCGACTCGCAATGGCCGTGGGAAATTCTCGTGGACAGCGGATGGTTGATTGTCATCGGTTTCATCCTCGCGTGCGGACTTTTCGGGCTGGTGATGGCGCTCCTCCTGAACGTGAACAAATTCTCGCTGCACTCCATTTATCGCGACCGCCTCATCCGCGCGTATCTGGGCGCGTCGCGCTTGTGCCGCTGCCCGAATCCATTCACGGGCTTCGATCCCGACGACAACATGCCGATGCACCAACTGCGCGAGGGCAATTCACCGAGGCCTTTGCACATCATCAACATCGCGCTGAACCTCGTGAAGGGAGAAAACCTCGCGTGGCAGGAGCGCAAAGCCGAGACCTTCACCGTGTCCGCGCTGCACTCGGGAAATTTCCGGCTGGGCTATCGGCGCTCGGAAGATTACGGGCGCAATCGCAAATCCGGCCGCGCCATTTCGCTCGGCACCGCCGTCACGATTTCCGGCGCCGCCGCCAGCCCGAACATGGGTTACCACTCGTCGCCCGTGGTCACGTTTCTCCTGGCGCTGTTCAACGTGCGGCTCGGCTGGTGGCTGGGCAATCCCGGCATTCACGGCCAGCGCACTTACAAACTTTCCTGCCCGAACATCGCCATCAAACCGATGATTCACGAAGCGCTGGGGCTGACCACGAATCGCAATCCTTACATCTACCTTTCCGACGGCGGCCACTTCGAGAACCTCGGCGTTTACGAAATGGTCCTGCGCCGCTGTCATTGCATTGTGGTGAGCGATGCTGGGTGCGACCCGGAATGCGCATTCGAAGATCTAGGCAACGCCATTCGCAAAGTCCGCATCGATCTCGGCGTGCCCATCGAATTGAAGGAGCCGCTCATTTACTCGCGCCGCCTCGCGGACAAGGCCAGCCGCTACTGCGCGATTGGAACCATCAACTACCAGGCCGTGGATGGCCCGTCCGCGCGCAACGGCACGTTGATTTATCTCAAGCCGGTCATTCGCCGCGGCCAGCCCATGGACGTGTTCAACTACGCGAGCACGTCGGCTGCATTCCCGCACGAGAGCACGGGCGATCAGTTTTTCAGCGAAACGCAATTCGAGAGCTACCGCATGTTGGGTTGCCACACCGTGGAGGAAATTTTTCGCGCCGGCGAGCCGCTGCGGCCGAACCGGGGCGTGCCCGTATCGCCGTTGAAACAATTCGTGCAATGCGCGGAGGGATACTTGCGGATTGCTGAAAGCGAAACGTGATGTTCACGGAACATTTCGACGCGTCTGCTCTGTTTCGCTCTGGCCCAAACTGTAAAACTATTGAACCTTTGCGATCTTCTGTCGTCTCAATACGCGTGATGCGAGTGATCTCAAAAGAAAAGGGAGCGTTCACCCTGATCGAATTGTTGGTGGTGATTGCCATTATTGGCATTCTCGCGGCGATGCTGCTGCCGTCTCTCGCCGTGGCAAAGGCCAAGGCCAAACGCATCGCGTGCGTCAGTAACATGAAGCAGAACGGGATCGCCATTATTCTTTGGTCCCAGGATCACGAAGGGAAATATCCTTGGCTCGTGAAGACCAATGATGGCGGCACGCATGCACTCGAAGTGGCGTGGAAACATTTCGCCACGCTATCAAATGAATTGAGTTCTCCGAAGGTGTTGCACTGTCCCATGGATAAAGACCGCACCATGGCTGAAACGTTTAACGGGGCCGATGGATTCGTGGCACTGGAGAACCAGGCGCTCAGCTACGCCATTGGCACGGAGGCGTCGGAAGGGAACCCAAAGATGCACATTACCGTGGACCGCAATATCAACGGGAAAGATGGCCAACGCTGCTCGCTCGCCGGAATTATGACGACCTCCACCACGCTGAATCCGTTCAACGCAGGCACGATGTGGACGCCCGAACTGCACAAAAATGAAGGCAACATGGCGCTGGCTGACGGCAGCGTACATTCGTTCAACCAGTTTCAGTTGCTCGAGCATCTGCAAAACACTGGCGACGTAGGGAACCCCGAAACGGGGACGGGCGCCTGGAGCAACTGCGTCCTGAAGCCGTAGCGGACCGATCGCTGGCTTGTAGCCGCCGAGGAAACGAGGCGGATTCCCGCACAACCCGTGTCGCTCGTCCGCCTTTTCACGTCGGCGGCTACTTTGCCCAACACTGAAATTTCTCGCGAGACCGATTCGCCTGCGTATTCTTCCGCCACTCCTATGAAACTGCGCGTGCTCCTGGCGGCGTTCCTCGTGGCGTTTCACTTCGCCGTGGCCGCGCCCTTCTCCACCAACGGTAATCGGCTCACGTATCTCGACTCGGACGATCCGTTCTATGTGGGGCGCGATTTCCCGAAGCTCATTACACCGCAATGGGTCGGGGAGGAAGGTGTGGACGCTGTGGTGATTCTCTCCATCGACGACATGCGCGAGACGCCGAAGTACGAAGCGATGCTACGGCCCATCCTCGAACGCTTGAAGAAGATCGATGGCCGCGCGCCAGTGAGCATCATGGCGAACACCATCGCACCGGCCAACGCACAGATTCAATCGTGGCTCAAGGAAGGTGTTTCGATCGAAGCGCACACGATTCAGCACCCCTGCCCTCTGTGCCAGCGCGGCGACTTCACCGCAGCTTCCACGAACTATCACGCGTGCGTGGACCTGATGAGTTCCATTCCGGGCAACAAACCAGTCGCGTTTCGGATGCCGTGTTGCGATTCGATGAATTCACCTTCGCCGCGCTTTTACGCGGAGATTTTCAATCGGCTTTCGCCGCAGGAAAATTTTCTCGGCGTCGATTCGAGCGTGATGGTGATTCTCACCACCAACGACACAACGCTGCCACACGCACTCGTCTTGGACGCTGATGGCCGTGAGCGCTTCCGCAAATATCTTCCCACGCAGACGAATGCCACGACGCGCGTGAGCATGGGATCGTTCACCACCACGATTGAGGATTACCCATATCCCTACGTCATCGGGAAGACGTGCTGGGAATTCCCGTGCATCGTGCCGAGCGATTGGGAGGCGAACAATCTGCACGCGCCGAACAATCCGAAAACCGTCGAAGACTGGAAGCGTGCCCTCGACGCCATCGTGCTCAAGCAGGGCGTGATGACGTTCATCTTTCATCCACATGGATGGATTAAGCCCGAGCAAATGGTGGAGTTCATCCACTACGCCGCGGCGAAGTACGGCAGGCGCGTGAAATTTTTGAATTTCCGCGAAGCGCAGGAGCGTTTGCAGCAACACCTTCTCTCGGGCCAGACCCTGCGTCGCAGCAGCGACGGCGGCGACAACGGGGTGCGCCTGCTCGACGTGAACAATGATGGCTTCCTCGACGTGACGCTTGGGTTTCAAGACCGCCGAGTGACTCGGGTTTGGGAACCGGCCCGTCGGGCGTGGCGCGACATGGAGTTTCCTTTGGCGTTGATTGATTCCAATCCTGATGGCAGCAGCTTCGACACCGGCGTGAAGTTCGGTGTTCTGCGCGCGGACGGGAATGCGACTGCTATCGGTCCCGGTGCTCTTCCGCAAAGCGCGTGGCACTTCGATGGGCGGCAATGGATGGAGGATAAAAGCTGGGAGGCGGGGATCGATCTGGCTCGCCCGCGCATGGGACGCGACCGCGGAGTGAGACTGCGCGACATCGATCGTGACGGGAGATGCGAACTGTTGGTCGGCAATGAATCACAGAACGTCCTCTTCAAGTGGAGCGCTTCCGAAAAGCGTTGGATCCGTTTGCCATACAGTTTGCCCGAGCGCACCGGCATCGTTGATGCGCGAGGCCAGGACGCGGGTCTGCGCTTTGCCGATGTGGATGGTGACGGTTACGATGATATCCTCTTCTCGAACCACGAGCGTTATTCGCTGCACCTGTTCCGCAATGACGCGCGCAATCTGCGGCTGAAGCCGGGATGGACGGACGAAATCATTTCTGGTACGCGCGTCAATGTGCTCACCGATTCGATTCCACCGATTGTCCGCGACGGCACGAACCGCAACAACGGTGTCTGGTTCAAGAATGGCACGATGTGGATTCAAAATGAGGACACGGCGCATCTGCCGGACAAGGTGGATCGGCGCACGTTCAAGCAGTTGCTCTCCGGCTCTCAGCCGCGCGCGAGGTCGCCGGAAGAATCGTTGCGGGCGATGCGTGTTCGTCCTGGTTTCAAAATTGAACTCATCGCAAGCGAGCCGTTGATTCAATCACCCGTCGCCTTCGAGTGGACCGCGGATGGACGCCTCTGGGTCGTGGAGATGGGTGATTACCCAAGCGGGACCGATGGCAAAGGAAAAGGCGGGGGCCGAGTGCGTGTGCTGGAAGACCCGGATGGCGACGGACGCTACGACCAGGGAACGACGTTTCTCGATGCATTGAATTTCCCTACTGGGATTTATCCGTGGCGGAATGGAGTAATCGTCAGCGCCGCGCCGGACATTTTTTATGCGGAAGACACGAACGGCGACGGCAAAGCGGACGTGCGTGAAGTGCTCTTCACTGGATTCACCCCCGGCAATCAGCAGCATCGCGTGAACGGCTTTGATTACGGTCTCGATGGCTGGCTCTGCGGCGCGAACGGCGACAGCGGGGGAAATGTGCGGGGAGTAGGACAGGCGTCCCGCCTTTCCGGGCCAGGCGGAACGCCCAGCCTACCCTTGAATCTTCGCGGCCAGGACTTCCGCATTCATCCGGACACCCGGCTGATTGAACCGATCGCGGGACAAACTCAGTTCGGCCGGCACCGCGATGATTTCGGCAACTGGTTTGGCAACAACAACCCGAGTTGGCTATGGCATTATTTTTTTCCAGAACATTATCTCGCGCGCAATCCCTTGCTCCCGCTCAAGACCACGAAGAGGATGCTCGCCAACTACGCTGAGTCCGCGCGTTGCTTCCCGATCAGCCGCACGCTTTCGCGGTTCAACGACGCGCACGCGGCGAACCATGTTACGTCCGGAAATTCGCCGACTCCTTATCGCGATGATCTGTTCGGCAAAGACTTTGAGACGAGCGTATTCATCAGCGAACCGGTCCACAACCTTGTGCATCGCGAAGCGCTGAAGCCGGACGGCGTCACGTTCACTTCGCAGCGCGCGAGCGACGAGACAAACAGTGAGTTTCTGGCATCGAGCGACAATTGGTTTCGCCCCACGATGCTCAAGACCGGACCGGATGGCGCGCTCTACATCGCGGACATGTATCGGCTCGTCATCGAACACCCAGAATGGATTCCCAAGGAAATGCAGGCGCGCCTCGACCTGCGCGCGGGCGCGGACAAAGGGCGCATTTACCGCGGCTATCTCGAAGGCGTCACGCTGCGGAAAATTCCGCGCCTCGATCAAATGGACCGGTATGCGTTGGGCGAGGCGTTGCAAAGTGGGAACGGCTGGCAGCGCGACACCGCGCAGCGTCTGCTGACGGAGCAAAAGATTCCGCTTTGGCTCGCGCTCTTCACCACCGCGATGAAAAACCCGAATCCCAAAGTGCGCGTCCAACTGCTGGCTACGATGGCGGCGCTGGGCGGCATCGATACCGGCGTGCTGGCGGCGGCGTTCGAGGATGAGGACGCGCGCGTGCGCGAACAGGCCGTGCTCGTGGCCGAGCGTGTTCTCCAGGGCGCCAGCACGACCCAACTGCGGCCGACTCATTCGGGAGAAACACTGTCGTCAATCGCCCGCGCGTATAAGACCAGCGTTTCGGTCCTTCTTGCGATGAACCCCGTCGAGCCGGACCACCTGAAAGTCGGACAGGTCCTCCAGATCCCCATCTCGCCAGAGATTGTCCACGCCGGACTGCTGAAGTTGGCGAGTGATCCGGAAGCGCGCGTTCGCTATCAAGTCGCATTCACGCTCGGCGAGTGGAGCGATTCACGGGCGGCGGATGCGCTCGTGAAACTGGCGCGCGACACTGACGAGAACATTCGCAACGCGGCACTCACTTCCGCGCCTCGACATGCGAAGGCCATGCTGGCGCAAGTGGAGACTTTGCCCCCCGAAGACGTAGCGAGGCGGATTATTCCCATGCTGAAAAAGTTGAAGGCCAATCCGCCGGCGCTTGCGCCAAAAACAACTTTCGTCGAACGCACCAACACGATGTCGAGTGCGCAACGCGCCGAGCGCGAGAAGATCCTCGCGCGTTACACGGACGTTGCCAGGCTGAAGGGCGGCGCCCAGAACGGCACGCTGCTCTACCAACAGAATTGCGCGCAATGCCACCGTTTGCGTGGCGAGGGATTGGAGGTCGGTCCCGATCTGGGGATGATGAGCGCGAAGCCAATCGAGCAACTGGTGCAAGCCATTCTGGACCCAAACGCCGCGATGGAAACGCGCTATCAGAACTTCACCGCGACGACGAAGGATGGACATGACATTAGCGGCATCATCATCGCGGAAACGCCGACGACGCTCACGTTGCGCGCGCCCAACAAGGCGGATGAAACCATTCTGCGCGCTGAGCTCAAGGAACTCACGGCCTCTGGTTTGTCTCTGATGCCGGAAGGATTGGAAGCCGCCTTCACGCCGCAGCAACTCGCGGATTTGATTGCTTACATCCGCCGATGAACCGCAGAACGTTCGCGTCAGCGTAAGGCTTTGCTGAGCCCGACGACGCGAGACAGGGTTTCCCGCAATTCTTTCGATCGTGGCGGCTTGCTGAGAATGGCATCCACTTGCGCGGGCGCGGAACCATCTTCCTTCATGAAAGCGCCCCAACCCGTCAGCATGACGATGGGCGTGCCCGGAGATTCGCCCTTGAGCAGCTTCGTTACTTGCCGGCCATCCATGTAGGGCATGCCCAGATCGGTGATGACCACGTCGAACGGTTTGCCGTTCTGCCGCGCAGAGCGAAACGCTTCGAGACCGGACTGGCCGCCGTCGCTGACTTCCACGTTGTGCCCTTCGCGACCGAGCATCTCCTTGAGCAGATCACGCAGAAGCGGCTCGTCATCGATGCAGAGAATCTGGAGCGGATTACTCACGGGACTGATCTGTTGAACGTCCGTGTGAATGAGTGAGGTGTCGCGCACGGGAAACACGAGGCGGAACGTCGTGCCTTTGCCGGGCGCGCTCTCGATCTCGATGTTGCCTTCATGCCGCTGCATAACGCCATAGACCATCGCGAGGCCCAATCCAGTGCCGCGTTTGCCTTTGGTGGAAAAGAACGGTTCCAGGCAGCGCTTGCGCGTCTCTTCGCTCATCCCGATGCCCGTGTCGCTCACCTCGACCACGACATGCTTGAGATAGTCCGAGGTCGTCTGATGCACGTCGCAGATGGTGACGCGCGTGCGGAGAATAATTTTGCCGCCGTTCGGAAGGGCATCGACCGCATTGAGAACGAGGTTGGTCATGGCCTCGCGCACTTCGCTTTCGATGCCGACGAGTTCCGGCACTTGCGGCGCGAACTCTGTTTCCATCTCCACGGTGACGCCGTTGGACTGAGGAATGTCGCGCCAGCGCGGCCGCGTCATTTCCACGACTTGATCCGCGAGAAGATTGATGTCCAACGACAGCATGGATTCCTGATCGTCGCGGCGGCGGTAGAACTCGCGCAGCCGGGCCACGATGTGCGCGATGTCTTCGCCCGCCGTGCGAATGTGCTGCAAGTATCGCTTGCCGTTGGTCGTCAGCCCCTGCTCGCCGCGCAGCAGCAAATCCGCAAAGCCCACCACGGGCGACAGCGCATTGTTGATGTCGTGCGCGATGCCGCTAGCCATTTGCCCGAGCGCCTTGAGCCGTTCCTGCTGCATCACGGTCTGCTGGCTTTGGCGCAAGTCGTTGTAAGCGTGCTCGAGTTCGCTGTGCAGACGCGCCTGATGCGCAGCCAGCGCAACGTGCTCGCTCAACATACGGAGGAATTCCGCGTCGCCACTGCTGAAATCGTTCGGCTTCAAACGCGCGGCGAGCAACACGCCAAAAAGTTTTCCGTCCACCAGCAACGGCACGGCGACGGCGGAGCGCAGTCCGGCGCCCGCCAACTTCTCGTGCAGCATCGCCGCGCCCTTAATCGTGTCGGTCAGGTAAACGGTCTGCCCCTGCTGACATAGTTGCAGCCCCGTGTCGGCGAGCTTAAGGACGGTGCCTTCGCCCAGATCGACACGAGCCGTAAGCATGGAATTCTTCACACGCACGGCAGCTACGTTCAACGTGCCGGCCTCCTCGTCGAACAACGCGACACTTCCGAGATCGAGGTTCAAGTGATCTTCCAGTTTGCGCAGCACCACGTGGAGAATGCTTTGTGTGTCCTGCCGCTCGGAGATGGCCTGGGTGATTTGATTGAGCAGGCTGATGCGGGTGAACTGTTGTTGCAGCGCGGCCTCGGCCCGTTGCCGTTCCTCGATTTCCCCGCGCAAATCCTGTGTGCGCTCCCAGACGCGTCGCTCGAGAGCATCGTGCGACTCCTGCAAAGCGGCGTCGCGCTCTTGAATCTGCCCGAGCATGGCGTTAAAGCCGTCGATGAGTTCGCCCAACTCGTCGTTGCCATGTTTGAGGGCGCGCACGGAATACTTTTTCTCTTTGGAAACCGCTTTCGCAGTCTCAGCCAAATGATAAATCGGCCGCGAGATGACGCGCTGGAGAACTCGCGAAAGAAAGTAAGTGACCGTCGAAGAGGCCAGGAGAATCAGAAGAACAATCGTGGCGTAGCGCTTGAGCCGTTGATGGAGTTCCTGGAGATCGGATTTCAGATACAGCGTGCCGACCTTGTCATTTTTGAACCGGATCTCATGAAAGAGAAGGAGGTGATCCGATTCGAAGCGAGTCCCGCTCGATTCGGGCGAGGCCGGAAATATCTGAGGAGACGCCGATTCCGGCTGGTATCGCGCCAGAAGGTGACCGGCGTGGTTGTAGAAAGCCGCGGCGACGATCTGCTTCTTCGCGCGCAAGGCGCTAAGAATCTCCGTCATCCGGTTGGTTTCCTCGAAACTCAGCGCGCCCGTGCTTTCGTTGCCGAGAACTTCCGCGAGGGTGGACAAATCGCGCGTCATGTTCTGGCGGCGCGTCAGAAGTTCGTAAGTGACGAATCCCGCGGCGACGAGCAGCAGCGCCGCGCCGCTTGTGACCATGATGATCCCCGTCAGCTTTCGCTTAATCGAGATGTCGCGCCATTTAAACACTGCGTCTTGTTTTGGTGCAATAGAGTCCAGCTACGAGTCAGGACACACAGGTCCGGGACTCGTGATTGCTCTCCGCGTCGCCCGCAAGCCAGTCGCGTGCCCTTTCCACAGCGAAGGATAAAACGATGACAGAGTGGCTGGAGTTTAAGTGGTGGGTTTTTTGCCGAGTTCTAAAAGTTTGGAAGCGATCCTGAGTCCTGCCTTCCTGGCCGCCTTGTCGTTGATCTCGAAACGAAAACGATTCCCCTCGCGGACAAAATTGATCATGCCGCCGCTCTTAACAAAAGTTTCAGTCTCACCCACAGTCAGGATGTGGGTTTCGCTGAGTCCGTCTAAAATTTCTTTGAGCCGGCTTTTTTCCGACGCAGTGATGAACAGAACCTGGCAGGTCTTCGCCTCTTCCACCGTGCGGCACTCCCGGATGGTGAGCAGGCGGCTGTTGAGCCTTTTGTCACGCAGCACGTGTTCGAGGTCCGACCCAAAAGGATTTTCACCCATCACGCCAATGCACAGGGGCGCCTTGCCGTCCGCGAAAGACGCGGGCGGCCATTCTACAAATTTCGCGAAGTTAAAGATGAACGCGGCTTTGACCTGGTACTCGGATGGCTGTGGTGCGTCCTGTGCGCGATTGCTGCCGGACATCAGCAGCAAACCCACGGCTAGAATGAAGATCGTACGCAACCGCATGAGCTATGGGATTTCGGGATCTGCCCTCTGGAAACAGGTAGGCGGCAGCGCGCTGTTTCTTCCACGCGATTGAGAAACGCGCTTGATAATGCCTGACCTGGCATCATTCTTTCGCGGCTGAGCATGAATCACCCCAAACGCACCGCGCTCTTGCATGGATTGGTTGTCCTGTACTTGCACACCCACATTGTCGGCGGAATCTGCGGAATCCTTATGTTTGGAGCGATGTTGTCCGCTGTCGCGGCGGAAACCACCTCGCCAAAAGCCGCCCCGGATTTGTCCGAACTTTCGCTGGAGGCATTGATGGAGCTCGAGGTGCCCAAGGTGTACGGCGCCTCCAAGTTCGAACAAAAGACCACTGAAGCTCCGTCCTCCATCTCGCTCGTTTCGTCCGACGAGATCAAGAAATACGGCTATCGCACCTTGGCGGATGTTCTCCAAAGCCTGCAAGGCTTTCACGTGTCGTATGACCGCAATTACGCCTTCCTCGGCACGCGCGGGATCAACCTTGGAGACTTCAACAGCCGCGTGCTCCTGCTGGTAAACGGGCATCGCGTGAACAACAACATCACCGATGGCGCGTTCATCGACTCGGCTTTCATCCTGGACGTGGATCTGATCGACCGTGTCGAAGTCATTCGCGGCCCCGGTTCCGTGCTGTATGGCAACAATGCTTTCCTGGGCGTGATCAATGTCGTGACCCGCCGCGGCAGGCAGTTGCATGGCGCCGAAGTCTCCGGCGAATACGGTGAGTTCGACGCTTACAAAGGACGAGTGACCTACGGCAACGTGTTCTCCAACGGAGTTGAATTCCTTCTCTCTGGCTCGCTCTATGGCACGGACGGAAAGGAGAAACTTTTCTACAAAGAGTTCAACACGCCGGCGCAGAATAATGGCATCGCGCGAAATCGTGACGACGACGCCTTCGGCAGTTTCTTCGGTTCACTGAGCTATCTGGATTTCACGCTAGAAGGGGCTTACATCAATCGCGAGAAGGACAATCCGACGGCGCAGTATTTCACCACGTTCAACGATCCGCGGCTCCGCACGACGGACAAACGGAGTTACGCAGCCTTGAAATATGCGCACAGCTTTCCGGAGATCGTCGATGTGACGGCGCAGGTTTATTACGACCGGACTGAATTCGAGATTGGTTACGGGGAAAAAGATCTCGGCGAATGGTGGGGCGCTGAGCTGCAACTGAACAAAAAATTGTGGGAACGCCACATCGTGACGCTCGGCGCGGAATATCGCGACGACTTCCGGCAGGAGCGCGAAATCTCCGGTCAGGCCACGGTGCGCCAAACGCGTCAGAGCCACGGCGTTTATGCGCAAGGAGATTTCGAGATCGTGGAGGAACTGCACTTCAACGGCGGCGTGCGCTATGATCATTACGGCGACTTTGATCCGAGCTGCAACCCGCGCCTGGCGTTAATTTACAATCCAGTCCCGAAATCCACTTTCAAGACGATTTACGGCACGGCGTTTCGCGCGCCGAATTTCCTCGAACTCGCAGATTCACAGAATTCCGTCACTCCCATGCGACTTCAACCCGAGGAGATTACTTCTTACGAACTGGTTTACGAACAGCGGATCACGCCTCACCTGCGTAGTTCCCTCTCCGGTTACTATAACGAAATGGATGACTTGATCATCCTGGAGAGCGGCGCCTTTGCCAACTTTGACGCCACGACCAAAGGCATGGAAATCGCGCTGGAAGGTTTTTGGACCAACGCGGTGCGCGGCCGCGTGAGCTACAGCTTGCAGAAGACCGAGAACAAAACGGGCGACCTTGAGTTGCCGGATTCTCCCGAGCACCTGATTAAGTTGAACCTGAGCGTTCCCTTATGGCGCGACAAAATTTTCGCCGGAATGGAGTATCAATATACGAGCGCGCGGCACTCGCTGCACAACACGACGGTGCCGTCCACTGTGCAAGGTGTGGATACAGGCGACTTTGGAGTTTTCAATCTCACGCTCTTCAGCCGCGAGTTGATTGAGAACCTGGAGTTCTCCGCCAGCGTTTACAATTTATTCGACAAAAAGTATTCCGATCCCGCGACACGTTTCCATGTCCAGGACACGCTGGAGCGTGAAGGCCGAACGTATCGGTTGAAGCTGACTTACCGCTTCTGAGCTTCGCGACGAAAACAGAAACTTCTTTCGCGGCAGAACACTTCTGCCTTTCCCGGCTCCAGAACTGGACTGTCCAACCGAGTCCCGCACGAAGTGTCCACCGGCGATACTGCCCAACAGAAATTGGGACGGGCACATGAATCGCTCCCCTTTCCGCGACGGTGAATCAGAAGAACGCACAATTTTGGAGAGCGAAACTGCGCAAGGCGGCTTTGGCCCTTGTTTTCTCCGTCATTCTCCCTTTCACCGGCCACGCTCAAGTGGGCCTGCCGCCCATCATCGCTGTCCAAC
>DATHKK010000479.1:0-8634 GCA_035489355.1 Candidatus Limnocylindria bacterium | reverse complement strand
GATCATGAACGTCGCCGTGCCTTTGCTCCAGCATTCCCAGTGGTTCGGGCACTTGGCGCTTTCGCACACGGTGTGCAAGCGCAGATCGTCGAGCAGATTGCGCGTGTGTGCGAACGTGTTTTCCGTCGGCAGCTTCAGCCGCAGCCATTCGGGGATGCGCGGGCGTGGTTTGATTTCGGCGGTGGTCGTCATCGCGTTCTCAATCGTAATCCTAATCCTATTCTTAATCTTAATCCTTCCTGCCAGGCGCAGAGATTACGATTAAGAACAGCATTAAGATTAAGAAGTCAGGATTCAGCTTCCAGCTTCTTCCAAAATTTCTCCAACTGCTCGGTGTCGAAGTCCGCCAGTATTTCACCATCGACCTCGATGACCGGCGCCAGCGTCTGGCCGGAGAGTTCCTTCATTTCCTGGAACGCGGCGCGATCCGTAATCACATCCACCTCCTCGTAAGCGATGCCGCGCTCATCGAGCCAGTCCTTCGCTTCATGACACCAGCCGCAGAACGGCTTCACAAACAAACGAATCTTTTCAGCTTTCATCTTAACGCTCCGAAACTACGGCACAAATTTTCCGAGAACAACTCGTCTCACAAAATGCGCCCAATCATTCCGTCAAAAACGTATCACTGTGCTCGTAGCACGGCGCGCAGCAGCACAACAGCCGCAGCGTCTCTGTTCCGGTGTTCCAGAGCTTATGCTTTTTGCCGGGTGAGATCGCGACGGCATCTCCGGCCTTCACTTCGCGTAGTTCTTCCTCGATGCGCATGCGACCGACCCCATGCGTAATGAAGTAAACCTCTTCCGTCTTGGCGTGGTAATGCTCCTGCGTACTGGCGCCGACGGGCAAACGCGCCTCAGCCAGACTTTGATTTTTAATCACCGAATTGCGATACGCCAGCAGTTCGCGGATCTCCGAACCGTCTTTCGTGATGAACGCCGGAACATCAGTTAGATTCTTCACATCCATGCGTGCGATGTTTGGGGAAGAACGCGCGAAGGCCAATCCATTTCCGAACACCGGACCTTCATCCTCTCGCCTCCCGTTCGCACATTACGACTGCGTTCGTGTGCAGCCATAAAAACGACGCGGGAAACTGAGGTGCGATTTGCGGCTGCAACAAGCGTTGCAATGGCTCGCGTTTCGGTGCGCCGCTGACGAGGAAAAGAATTCGGCGCGCGGACAACAGATCGGCGATGCCCGGCGTCAGCCCGTAAGTGGGACATCGACCCGTTAGCATCGAATGGTGCAGTGACGTCGGCGCGAGTTGAGCCACGTGCGCGAACGGCTTCAACGCGGCGGCGGGTTCGTTCAGCGCCACGTGGCCATTCACGCCGAGGCCGAGGATCGAAACATCCACCGGTCCGTTCGCCGTCAGCCAATTGCGATAACGTGCGCACTCGGCCTCTGGATCCCCAGGATTGCTGTTGAAGCCGAAGTAGCGCGAGTCATCGATTCGCAGCGGCCCGAGCACGTGCTGGCGCATGTAAGTTTCGCTCGTGCCCGGATCGCTCATTTCCAGGCCGCCCCACTCGTCGAGCTTCAGCACACGCACACGCTGAAACAAATCAGGCGCAAACTGCGCGGCGTTCGCCAGCAATTCGTAAGTACGCGTCGGCGTGTTGCCGGTGGCGAGACACAATAGCGCGTCGGGCTTGCGGCGCACCGCGGCGATCACTTCCTGCGCCGCGGCCTGGCTCAACGCCTCATGCGTTTCGAATGTGGTCACCTGCAATGTGCGTAGCGCGTTCATCTTTTGAAATTCGCATGGCCCGCATCACCGCCCGACTCGATCCACGCGAGCAGATCGAAAATTTCTTCGCGCGTGAGCGTGTCGATCAATCCACCGGGCATGGGCGAAACGTCCGAGACGCGTTGCGTCGCAATGTCGGACTTGTTGATGCGCCGCCGCTGGTCAGGATCAACAGGGTTAATCGCGAGCATGATGCTCTTCGCGTCGTCGCTCGTGATCCGTCCGTCAAAAATCGCGCCCGACTTTAATGTCACTGTGACGCTGCGGTACGTTTCCGAAATCACCTTCGACGGTTCGATGATGCTTTCGAGCAACGTGCGTCGATCGAAGCGCGCGCTGACCGCCGTCAATTCCGGACCAACGAATCCGCCCGCGCCGCCAAGCCGGTGGCATTGCGCGCAACCGGTCTCCGCAAAAAGTTGTTTGCCGCGCGCCGCATTGCGTCCACGCGCTGATTCGTTGAGGCTCGTCGCGAAATCGCTCATGGCCCACTCTTTCACAAACTGCCGAGCTACGACGGGCGCAGGGGCCGCCGGTCGATTTAGCGCTGCGAGTGTTTCCCCAAGTAAGGCACGCTCGTCAGATGTGAGCGTGGCCTCGGCGTCCGCACGGATGTAGTTGAGCGCCGTAGGCAGCATGTTCGCCCCGTTGAACTCCGTGCGCGCACGGCCGAGCCATTCGAAGTAAGTCCGGCGCTCCTCCAGTCGCCAGCCGCTCTTCACCAGCCGCAACGTGAAGAGATAGTGAAACTTTTCCTCCTGCGTCTTCGCGCTGCCGAGCAGCGGAATGGTCTGCGCGACGACGCGAGGCGAATCGAGATACACGAGCAGCTCGCAGAAGGATTGATTCACACGTGCGTCGCGCGATGACGGATACAATGGCTCCCAGCGCGCGCGCACTCGCGTGGCGGTTTCGGAGTCAGGCGCGCCCATGCGAATGAAACAGACCGAGATAGCCCGGATGGCAATGAGTTGTTGATCCGGGCTGAGCGCCGGACTCGTGAGTTCATTCAATCGAGCGATGATGCGTGGCTGGAGTTCCTTTTCACCGGCTCGACTCAGCGCAAGCAATGCCGTGAGAGCCGCGGTCGGTTCCGCGATTGTAAACGCGCCTTCCGCCCAATCGCCGGGAGGCTTTGATTCCAGTTCCACGCGCGCGGCGTAGCGAACCCAGTGGTCGGGAGAGTTGAGTTGGCGCCAGATTTGATCTGGTGAACTGGAAGTTGGCGGCGGGGAGACACTTTGTTTCCTTCCGATGCTTGGCGCTCCCATCCAACGCACGCGATACAGCCCTGACTGTGTTCTTCTCCCGCCAGTCACGAAATACATCGCGCCGTCGGGACCGAACTCCAGGCCGGTCACATTGAGCGGACGACCTTTGAGAAACACTTCGCTGTGACCGCCGTAGCTCGCGCCTTGTTTATCCAAATGCACGGCTAGCACTTTGCCGTAAGACCAATCCATGATGTAAAGCGCGCGGCGCCAGCGCTCGGGCCAGTTGCTCTTGGTGCCGAACTTGATCGCCGTGGGGGAACTCACGCCGATGTCCACCGCGCTCGGCAGCGTGTCCGGCGACCAGACGGGCAACACGCCGGTGCCGCGGCGCCAGCCGTAATCGCCACCGGGGACGAGGTGCAGCACGCGCGTCGGGTGATACCACGAAAGTCCCACATCCCATTCCATGTCCGCATCGAAGGTGAAGAGATCGCCCGCCGCGTTGAAGTCGATGCCGAAAGGATTGCGCAGTCCGCCAGCGATGAGTTCCCACGTTTTGCCATCGCGGTCCGTGCGAATCAAATGTCCGAACGGCATCTTGGCGTCGGCGTTGAACAAGTGCTTGTCCCACTCGCACGGCAACAATCGGTCTTCCGCGTAGTGCCGTAGCGGTGAGTTCGCCGCCACGCCATTCGTCGGCAATCCCACGTCATCCCCGTGAATGCTGTAAATGAAACCGTCGGAACCGAGCGCCAGTTGGTTGCGCCCGTGTCCGACTTCACCCGGCGTGTGCCGGAGAATTTTTACCTCCTCGAATTGATCGTCGCCATCGTTGTCGCGCAAACGCACCAGCGCCTTCGAGTTATTCGCGTTCGCGTAAAGCGCGCCGTAGGCGAAGAGCAGGCCGCGACATTCGAGCAGGTTGGTGTTGATGGTTTCGAGGCGCGCCGGTGCGCCATTGGTTGAAAGGGTGAGCCTCAGCAAGCCACGATCTTCCCGCGCAATGACGATGCGCCCGCGCGGATCAAACGTCATCGCGATCCAAGATCCCTCGCTGCGTTGCGCCGAGCGAAGCAGTTCTACTTTGAATCCGGGCAGCGCAGTAATGTGTTCGGCTGCGGTCGCGGCGTTGGTGCCAAGCGCCTGCTTCCATTGGTTGTAATCCTCGTCAAGGAGTGAAGTGGCGGCGAATCCCACACGCGCAACGAGCATCAACGCTCCGGCCACCACGAACCAAAGTGCGGGCAGGACGCTTTGTTCCGCGCGCGCCAGAAGATGAGAGTGGTGGCTCACAGGCCGATGTTTCAGGTTCGTCCGCCCACTCTCCAAGAATTTTCTTCCGCGCTTGGTCGTCCTGTAGCAGTGTGATTCCCCATTTCACGTTTATGAAACAGAGACTTTTGATCGTCGTTTTGCTGGTCGCTTGCGCCACGTTGTTCGCCGCCGAACAGCCGTTGCGAGTTTTCATCCGTGCCGGCAACAAAACCCACGGGCCTGCTGGCAACGGCGTGCATGACCATCCGACCTTTCTCAAGGACTGGTCGCAGTTGCTCAAGGATCGCGGCGCCATCGTGAACGGCAAGATCGGTTTCCCCAGCGGCGCGGAGTTGGAGAACACCGACGTGCTGGTGTTTTACAGCGAAGAGGGCGGGGCCATTAACGCCGACGACCGCGCAAATCTCGATAAGTTCCTCAAGCGCGGCGGCGGCATCGTGGCCATGCACGATTCGGTGTGTGGCAATGACGCGCAATGGTGGAAGACGATCATCGGCGGCGCGTGGGAACACGGCTACTCAAAGTGGCTTGAACACGAGGTGCCCATTTACTACACGGCGCAGGACAATCCGATCACGGCGGGCGCGTCGAACTTCGAGTTCGACGACGAGATTTATTACGACCTGCACATGATGCCGGATGTGAAAATTCTCGCCGGCTCGTGGACGCCCGACAAACGCAACGCGAAGAGCGGCCGGTTGTTGCAACACATCTACGACGTGTCGCCCCAGATGTGGACTTACGAGAAGGACAACTATCGCGCTTTCGTTTCCATTCCCGGGCACCATTACAAATCATTCAACCTGCCGCATTTTCGTTCCGTGCTGTTGCGCGGCATCGCATGGGCCGGCAAACGCGACGTGAACCTGCTCACGAAATCGGAGGAACTCGCCACGCTCCGTTATCCCGAAGGCGGACCGACCGCGCCCGACAAGGCCGCGGCGAAACTGGATCTTCATCCCGACTTTGACATCCGGCTCGTCGCGTCCGAGCCATTGATCAACAAAGTCATCAACATCGATTGGGATCCAGCGGGCCGGATGTGGGTCGCGGAAACGCCCGAGTATCCGAACGGACGCCGCGGCATTCGCGCCGACCAGCTCGGCGCCGAATGGAAAGATCACGGCGGCCTCGTCGCCGAAGCGGGCAAGCAGGATCGCCCCGCGCGCGATCGCATCAGCATGCTCATCGACTCGAATGGCGACGGCATCGCGGACAAGAAAGAAGTTTTCTATGAGGGCTTGGAACTGGTCACGAGCTTCGTCTTCTACCGCGATGGCGTGATCGTTTCGCAAGCGCCGGACATCCTTTGGCTGCGCGATGCGGACGGTGACGGCAAGGCCGAGAAGGTCGAGAAGATCTACACGGGGCTGGGCACGAGTGACACGCACGCGGTCATCAACAACCTGCGCTGGGGCTTCGACGGCTGGATATACGCGACGCATGGTTACAGCGCGGGCACGGTCACTTCTCCGGACGGCGCGAAGAACTTCGGGCGCATCGGTTCAGGCGTGGTGCGCTTCAAGCCGGACGGCACGGCCTTCGAACAATTCTGTTCCAAGAACGGCAACACGTGGGGACTCGAAGTCACCGGCGACGACGAAATTCTTTTCACGCAGCCGACAAGCAACGAAATCCTCAACCACGTCGTGCTCTCGGAAGCTATCTTAGCACGCGGCAAAATCGGCAACACACCGAGCTTCAAAGCGGTGATTCGCGATCGCAAATCCAACCCGGTGATCAAGTTCGACAACCTCGCTTACGTGCAGATCGATCTTGTGGGCAAATTCACGGCGGCGGCGGGTTGCGCGATTTACGAAGGCGGTGCATGGCCGAGCGACTGGAATTACAGCTACTTCACCACGGAGCCAACTATCAGCATCGCGCACCACGAAGTCGTGAAGACGGATGGTGTGACGTTTGCCGCGAACATGACGCGCGAGGAGGAATTCATCGGTGGGCGCGACAAATGGTTTCGTCCCATTGAAACGCGCGTTGGCCCCGATGGCGCGCTCTATGTCGTCGATTTCTACAACCAGGCGGTGATTCACAACGACACGCGCGGGCCGAAGCACAACAACGTGAATGCCGCGGTGCGCCCGGATCGCGATCACTACTTCGCCCGCATCTGGCGCGTGCAGCACAAGCAGGCGACAACGATTTCCGTGCCGAACCTGACCAATGCTTCACCGGCGGAACTCGTGGCCGCGCTGGAAAGTCCGAGCAAGGCCGTGCGTTTCACGGCACATCGTTTGATCTGGGAAAACACGAACGATGAAGTTTTGGCGGCGATGAAGAAAGTGCCGATGACGCAGGACGCGCCGCCGTGGGTGCATCGTATCTGGCTGATGGCGGATGCCGGGAAGTTGTCGGACTTCATTCTCACATCCGCGCTTAAGGATGAACGCCCGGCCATGCGGAAGAACGCGTTGCGCATCGCCGCGCTGAAGACGGCTGCGCCAACTGAGCCGGTGAAGCAGGCCATCCTCAACAACCTTCCGGACCCGGACGCGCGCGTGCAATTGGAAGCCATCGTCGCCGCAGGCGCGTTGCCCGCCGACGAAGAGGTGACGTCGGCGCTCGTGAAGCTTTATCCGGCGCTGACGAATGCGTGGGCGCAGTCAGCGGTGGCCGGAGTGGCGGCCAAAAATCCGTCGTCGTTCCTCGCGGCGGCGCTCGCGGGCAATGATCCGGAAAATTTGCGCGGCCTCGTCACCGTTCTCGCAGAACAGACGGCGCAAAAGGCGGTGACAGATTCAGAGCAAGCCTCGGCCGTGGTCATCGCTGCGGCAAACGCGCCGGCGAAAGCAGACGCTTTGAAGGTCGTGATTTTCGAGACGCTCGCGAAATCGATGAAGTCACAGTCCGCGCCAAAATGGTCGGATGCCCTGCGCACGGCGTTTCAATCGGCGCTCAAATCTTCGAACCCGGTCGTGCCTGCGTCCGCGCTGCCGCTAATCGCGCGCTGGGACAAGGGCGGATCACTCAGCGCTGACGTAAAGGCCCTCGTCACGCAAATGCTCGAGAAGCTGAACGACCTGGCGCTCTCCGATGAGCAACGGGCGCAACTCGCCACGAGCCTGGTGGGCGTGCGCCAGTTGAACGCGGACATCGTGCCGAGCGTGGCGAAGATGATTAGTTCCTCCACCTCCCCTGCCCTCCAGCGGCGCGTGATTGAATCTCTCGGGAGCAGCGCGGATGCGACCATTGGCGCGGCCTTCGCGGAGCTTTATCCCAAGCTTCAACCCGATGCGCAGGACGCTGTCTTTGCGCAGATCGTGAAGCGCAGCGATTTCTCACTGGCTTTTGTAAACTCCTTGCAGCAAGGCAAAATCGATTTCGCCTCGTTGAATCCTGGCGCGGTGCATCGCTTGCGCACGCACCCGGATGGCGCCGTGGCACGGCGCGCGAATGAAGTCATCGATGCCTTGCGCGGACCCGAGGTGAAGGAGAAGGAGGCGCTCATCGCCAAGCTCGCGCCGGATGTGGAGAAGCCCGGCAATGTCGGCAACGGCCAAAAGGCGTTCACGCAAAACTGCGCTGTCTGTCATCGCTTCAATGGCGAGGGGAAGGAACTCGCGCCCGATCTCACGGGCATGGGCGTGCATGGCGCGCACGAATTGCTCGTCCACATTCTCGATCCGAACCGGATGGTCGAAGAGAACTACATGGCCGTGAGCATCGAAACCAAGGATGGCGAAAGCTACGACGGCATCCTCGGACGCGACACGCGGGCCAGCGTCGTCGTGCGCAACGTGGCGGGCGAAACGGAAATTAAAACTACGGACATCAAATCGCGGCGCATGACCGGGCGTTCGTTGATGCCGGAAGGTTTCGAGGCGCTGGGGCCGGAGACGCTGCGCGACATCCTCACTTACATGGCGGGCGGCGAGAGCAAGTACCGCGTCATCGACATGGAGAGCGCCTTCACTGCGGACACGCGCAAGGGTTTGTTCAACAGTCAGGCGCAGATGGACGAAACGTTGCAGTTCCGGAAGTTCGGTTTGATTAAGGCGGGCGATGTTCCGTTCGACGTCGAGAATCCCGCGCGCGTCAAGACCGGCAACAACGTGGTGCTGCTCAAGGGCGGCAATGGCTTCGCGCGCACCATGCCGAAGACGATTGAAATCCCCAACGTGAATCTGAAGGCGAACCGCTTGCACTTCCTCGGCGGCATCGGCGGATGGGCCTGGCCCTACGATGGCGAAAGGAACAAGGGCCTGCCCGTCGCCAAGGTCACGGTGAGTTACGTGGGCGGCGGCACCGAGGAATTCATTCTAAAGAATGGCGTTGAATTTGCGGATTACATCAGCGCCGCGAATGACGTGCCAGGATCGACGCAAGTAGCGGGAATTGTCGCGCGTGGGCAGGTGCGGCAGTTCACCCGTGAAC
>DATHKK010000478.1:0-2402 GCA_035489355.1 Candidatus Limnocylindria bacterium | reverse complement strand
GCTTCGGTGACTTGATCGACGTGCTGGTGGACATGTTTTTGAATTCGCGCTTCAGCCCGGCGGACATTTTGAAAGAGCGCGACGTGATCAAGGAAGAGATCGCGATGTATCGCGACCAGCCCGCGCAATTCGTTCACGATCTGCTGCACGAAACGCTTTGGCCAAACCATCCGTTGGGCCGTGCGCTTACGGGGACGGAGAAGACGCTCGACAACATTCGCCGCAGCGAGTTGCTCGCTTTTTTTCAAACCAACTACGCCGCGCCAAACACCTTGCTCGTCGTGGCGGGGCCGCTCCGACACGCCGAAGTGCTGCGCGTGGTGAAAAAATTTGCCGGCAAATTTCGCCCGGGCAGGAAGCCTGCCTTTGTTCCCGTGGGCACAAAGCAGAGTGCGCCGGTGGTGCGCTTGCACACCAAGCAAGCGGAGCAGACGCAGATCGCGCTGGGTATTCGGGCTTGTTCGCGTCACGACGAACGCCGCTTTGCCTTGCGCGTGCTCAACGCCATCGTCGGCGAAAGCATGAGCTCGCGGCTGTTTCAGATTTTGCGCGAGGACAAGGGGCTGGCGTACAGCGTTTACAGTTCGTGGGCTTTTCTGGAGGACACAGGCGCGATGACGATTTCCGCCGGACTGGATCATGGTGACCTCGAGAAAGCATTGCGCATCATCGTGCGTGAACTGCGTGGGCTGTCGGAAAAACCAGTGGGTAACGGAGAGTTGCGTCGTGCGCGCGATTTTGTCATCGGCCAGATGGAATTGAATCTCGAAAGCACGGAGAGCCAGATGAACTGGCTGGGAGAAAGCATCCTCGCTTACGGCAAGATCGTGACGCCGGCCGAAGCAAAGGATCGCTTGTCCAATGTGACGACGTCCGGACTGCGCGGCGCGGCACGGGAGTTTTTTCAACCCTCACGGCTGAACTTGGCGTTGATTTCTCCACGGGAGAAGGAAGGCCGTTTGTCCGAACTGCTGGCCTGGTGACTATGCGTCCGCTCCTCCAGGAAATTTCCGTGGCCGCTTCACCGGAAGCGCTAGTGCGGAGAATTCAGGGTGAACGCGGCGTGACGCTCCTGCGCAGCGCCAGCTTTGATTCCGCGCACGCGCGTTATTCCTTCGTCGCGGCGCGTCCGTTCCTTCGCTTCACCTCGCATGGTTCCCGTTGCGAAATCACTTCGGCCGATGGCACGCACGAACAGTTCGGCAATCCATGGCACGTGCTCGATGCGTTGATGTCGCGCTATGAGCTGCTTGATGAAGTGGACCTTCCGTTTCCGCTCGGTGGCTGCTTCGGCTATTGGGGTTACGATCTGAAAAATTTCGTCGAGCCGAAGCTTTCCAGAACTGCCGTCAACGATCTGGAATTGCCCGACTGTTGCGTCGGCTTCTACAGCAGCCTGGTGGTGTTCGATCATCGCATCAGCAAGACGTGGATTGTCTCGACGGGCCTGAACGCGGACGGCTCCCGTGACGAACAGCGCGCGAAACGTGAGTTTGATTTCTGGGACAAGAGGTTGCGTACCCTCGACGATTCTTCCGTTCCGACTCGAGAGAAGAAGAGCACGAGACGTAATAAGCAGTCCGATGCAGGCAGCAAGCCGGAAATTGCTTCGAACCTCACTCGCGAGCAATTCATCTCGAAGGTCCGGCGCTCTCAGGACTACATCCAGCGCGGTCACATTTATCAGGTGAACCTTTCGCACCGGCTTGCCACCGAGTGCGACATCAGCGGCTGGAGTTTGTTTGAGCGGCTCAGTGAAATTTCGCCCGCGCCTTTCTCTGCCTTCCTCGATGGCGGTGGTTTCCAACTCGCCTCGTCGTCGCCCGAATTGTTTCTGCGCCTGAGCGGACGCCACATTCTCACGCGCCCGATTAAGGGTACACGCCCGCGTTCCGCCGACCTGACCCGTGACGCGCAACTCAGTTACGAGCTGCAAACCAGTTCCAAGGAAATGTCCGAGCTGGTCATGATCACGGACCTTCTCCGCAACGATCTGGGCCGCGTCTGCGAATACGGTTCCGTGCAAGTGCCCGAACTCGTGCGCCTCGAACGCTACGCGCACGTGCAGCATCTCGTCTCGACGGTCGAGGGACGGCTGCGCAGCGGCGTCACGCACTTTCACGCGTTCGCTACATGCTTTCCCGGCGGCAGCGTGACCGGCGCGCCGAAAATTCGCGCGATGGAGATCATCGATGAACTGGAGCCGATCACACGCGGGCCTTATACGGGCGCGCTCGGCTATCTCGGGTTCAATCGCGAAAGCCAGCTCAGCATCATCATCCGCACAGCCATCGCCCAAGGTGGCTGCGCGCACTTCAACGTCGGCGCCGGTATCGTCGCCGACTCGAATCCTGCCGCGGAATACGACGAGACGATCGCGAAGGCGCGCGGCTTTCTCTCGG
>DATHKK010000477.1:0-9915 GCA_035489355.1 Candidatus Limnocylindria bacterium | reverse complement strand
CATCAAATAGCCGTGCCCCGGCTGGGCGGCATCGCCCTGGTGATTGCTTTCCTGTTCGTTCTGCTGGCCTCCTTTTTCGTGGAACGTTTGCGGCCAGGTGGGCCGCGGATCATTTTGGGGCTGAGCAGTCTCGCCATGTTTGGCCTCGGACTGTGGGACGATCTCAAACCGCTGGGCGCGAAGAGAAAACTACTCAGCCAGATCGTGATTGCCGGCGTCGCGTTTTATTTCGGCCTGCGCATCGAAGAGGTTAAGAACCCGTTGACCGGCACGATCTATCCGCTCGGCCCGTGGGCTGGCGTGGCTACGGTTTTCTGGCTCGTCGCCATGACGAACCTGATCAATCTGATCGACGGCATCGACGGTCTGGCCACCGGCATCTGCATCATGCTGATGTGTTTGCTCGTTTATGTCGGCTTCAACGGCCAGCCGTTTTCTTTATGCATCGCGGCGGGGATGGCCGGGGCTTTGGTCGCTTTCCTGCGCTTTAATTTCCCGCCGGCGCGAATCTACCTTGGCGACGGCGGCGCCTACTTTCTCGGTTTTTTGATCGGCGCGCTCACGATTCAAAATTCAAACAAGGGCACCGTCGCCGCGGCTCTCATTGCACCCATCTTCGCGCTCGCGCTGCCCATCCTCGACGTAACGTTTTCCATCATTCGGCGCGGCGTGAAAGGCCTTCCGATCTTTCGTCCCGATCGCCGGCACATTCATCACCGCCTGTTGCAGTCCGGGCTTTCGCGCCGTCGCGCGGTGCTCACCTTGTATGGCGTTTCCCTGGTGTTTCTCGCGCTGGCTTTCGTCGCGTTCTGGTCGAACGGACGGCTGACGCCTATTCTCATCGGTTGCGGATTCGTCGTGTTGCTCGTGGTTATTCCCAGCCTGGGCCTCATCAAGAACTGGCTCAACATCGGCGCGCTCTTCGGCAACTCCCTCGAGATGCGCAAGGAAATTCAATACGCGCTCCTGCTCCGGAACTGGCTCGAACTCGAGGCGGACCGTTGCCATTCCATCGAGGCGCTGTGGCAGGACTTTACCTTCGTCGCGGACAAGCTGCGCTTCAGCAAAGCGTCAATCATTCACAATGGCGAGGAGTGCTCGTGGACGAATGGCTGCACCGAGGAAGATCACGTTGCCAAACACGACCTGCACGTGGGCCGCGATCTGATTTCCCTCCAGCTCCGCGCGTCGAATGCGCGCATGGACACTCTGACGTTTCACGCTATCAGCGAACTGGCGGCCGAAACGTGGCTTAACGCGGCCCGGCGCTGGACGCAGCGGCACGAGATTCCTTTCGTCCTACCGGACGCGCCGCCTTCCAAGGCCCCGGAACCGGGCGGCGATTTTTCCCCTTCGCCCGCGGTGCTCACCTAAAGAATTCGTCCTCGAGGCGAGTCTTCCTTCACCAACGCCGTGGCCTCCAATTCGACGGCGGTCTGACGCCCGAGAAAATCCATCAGGACCTTGACCCGCTCTTTCGCCGGCATGATCTGCGTCACCACGGCGGAGAACCCGTGCATCGGCCCGCCTGAGATTTTCACCCGATCGTCCGGCGCCAGCGCCTCAGTGAGCACGTGCAACTCCTCTGCTCCCGTAAGCGCGCGCAAGTCATCCAGCACTTCGTCCGGCACGGCGGGAACGTGCGGACCGAAATGCACCACGGTGCTCACGCCTGCGGCGTGCCGCACCAGGCGCATGGATTCCTGGCGGTTGAACCGCGCGAAAAGATAATTCGGGAACAGCGCCTCTGTGACCCACACAGGGCCGCGCACGCTGGCCTTCTTGAAGCGAAGGCGCGGCAGAAAAACTTCCAGCCCCGCCTCGCGCAAACGCGCCGCCGCAATGTGTTCGTGCCGCGACTGGCTGCGCACGCAGAACCACGCCAGGGTGGAAGATGAATTGCTTTCTGAGAATAATTTCACGCGCGGAAGCAGTGTAGTTCACCCGCACCCAATTCGTAAAACGCGAAACGGAATGGGTGGGGCGTGTCGCTCCGCGCTGCCGCTCGAACAGACCATTACGCGTTCTCGTGTCCGAGATTGTTCCCCAGGCTCTTGTGCCGGTAATGCTCGATCGTAAATTCCGGCGTGTCCGTCACGACGGCCACGCGGCTGAACGATTCCTCGAACGGCGGGAAAAACGCATCGCCCTCCATCGCGCGCTTGACTCGCGTGAGATACAAGTCCGAACAGCGCGGCAACGCCTGCTCGTAAATCTGCGCGCCGCCGCAAATGAAAATGTCGGTCGGGAAATCATCCGGGTTCAACTTGTCGAGCGAGTTGAAGATGAAAATGTCGTCGCCGCTGCCGCCGTTGATCTTGCTGAAACGAAATTGATATGGGCGTTGCAGATGCTTTCCGCCGCGCCATTCGCGATAGCCGCCAAACAAGTCAGGCCGACTGTTAATCAAATGCCGCGGATGACGGGTGAGAATCAAAGTCTTGCGATGGGGCAGCGGCTTGCCAATCGATTCAAACGTCTTGCGCCCCATCACCACAACATGGCCCGCGGTCATTTTTTTGAACCACTTGAAATCCTCCGGCAAGTGCCACGGGATTTTGTTCCCGTTCCCAATGACACGGTTCTCGCTCATCGCCGCGATGGCCTTGAAATGTTTCACGCGATCAAAGCACTATTCGCGCAGCATGAGATGTCGCGCACCGCCTTTTGCCGTTGCAGCAGTCGGAGTTCCCATCAATTCCCGAGCACCCTCGATCACGTAGTCCCACTGAAACGCCGGCCCGGGGTCCACTTTGTTCTTCTGCACGTGGTAGTGGCCCAGCACGCCTTGATAATGGTTGAGTTCGTCCTCGGGTAGTTTCTCGCGGAGCAACCGGCCGGAAGCATCGCGCGGATAATCGCAGCGGATTTTCGGGAAGACTTTGCACAACGCAGCGGTGAGATGAATGAGCGCGCGATATTGTTCGGGCGTGAAATCGTACTGCTTGAGTTGCTGTCCTTGAATCTTTCCGACGACCAGCTCATTGCGCGCCGGGCGGCCGACAAAGTTCGTGGTGCGAATGCCGCCATCGCCAAGGCTTTTGGGGAGCCTGATGCGCGTTCTTCCGTCCGCATCCGTCGCATACCATCGCTCCAGTGCATTCGTGTCACGCAGGGGAAACGCTCCGGGATTGGCGATTTCGATTCCGACCGAGCGCGTGTTGGAACTGGTCGCGTGCCACGCGCGTTCCTTCGCATCGAGCGTTTGATAAATCGTCCCATCCAGATCGAGCATGAAGTGAACGCTCAGATCGCGCATGTCGTGCAACACCTTGAAGCACTGCCGGCTGGTGCCGGACGCATCGAAATGGATCACGAATTGATCGACGACCTCTTGCAAGAGCGGCAAATCCCATCCGCCGCCACGGACTTTTTCGATTTGTTCCGGTGTCAGCGCGTGCTGGCGCAATCCGTAACGGTTCGGAGTTTTGAGTTCTGCCACGGCAACATGCGAAGTCTCCCACGCCGATTGATCGAAGGGAGCGAAGCGCCGCTCCACACGATACGCATCGTAACCGTCGGGATCCATCCACAACACCACCGGCGTGCCCGTGTGAACGGACTGACCAGCGACCACAATCTCATCTCCGTTGCGCAGCACGATTGCGCCGGGTCGAGGATTCATGCATCCGCTGAGCAAAGTTGCGACAACGAAGGCAGCGATGTTGAACAGAGGGCGCATGGAAAAATCTATACCGCGATCGGCGCCTTAATTGCCGGATGCGGATCGTAGCCAATCAATTGAAAGTCCTCGAACTGGAAGTCGTGGATGTTCTTCACCGCCGGATTCAACTGCATCGTAGGGAGTGGGCGCGGCTCGCGGGTGAGTTGCAACTTCGCTTGATCGAGATGATTTGAGTAAAGGTGCAGATCACCAAAGGTGTGAACAAACGTGCCGGACCTCAGACCGGTGACTTGCGCGACCATCAGCGTGAGCAGCGCGTAGCTGGCGATGTTGAAGGGCACGCCGAGAAATAAGTCCGCGCTGCGCTGGTAGAGCTGGCAACTCAACTCTCCGTCCTGCACGAAGAATTGAAACATGGTGTGGCACGGCGGCAGGGCCATCTGTTCGATCTCACCCACGTTCCACGCGCTCACGATCAAACGCCGGCTATCGGGGTTCTTTTGAATCTGCTCGATAACGCGTTCGATCTGATTGATTGAGCGTCCGTCCGGGGAGCGCCAGTCGCACCATTGCGCGCCATAGACACGGCCGAGATCTCCCTTCGCATCGGCCCACTCGTCCCAGATGGAAACACCATGTTCGTTCAACCACTTCACGTTCGTGTCGCCGCGCAGGAACCAAAGCAGTTCGTAGATGATGGATTTGAGGTGGAGCTTCTTTGTCGTGAGCAGCGGAAAATGTTCGCCGAGAGGAAAGCGCGCCTGGGCGCCAAAGATCGAGTAAGTGCCGGTGCCGGTGCGATCAGTTTTGAACTTTCCCTGTTCGAGAACAAGCCGCAACAAGTCGTGGTACTGAATCATAGGTTTCGCGCTGGCGAACAGCGGGACGATGCAACGAACCGTTTTCGCAGCCAAGGACGATTCAAGGTTTAAAGATCGGGGCCGGGAGCGGAGGGCCTGTTTTCGCGACGGGCGTTGGCGAATTCATTTTCTCGAATGGCACTTTGGTTAGTTCATATTTTTCCGCCAGTTCATCGAGGAACGCGACGATGAGCCGTTGGAGAATGCGCTTTTCATGTTCAAAATAGAGACCGAGCAGCGGCAGCGTGAGCAGCAACATCCAAAGCCACGGAATGGCGTCGGCGACGAGGCCGATGAGCAGCAATTGCAGCCCGCACGCAGACCAGAAGAGCACTTTGGCGAGCAGCGACCAGCCGGTGTTCAGCCGGCAATGAAAGAGGTAATGACCTTTCTCGACGGCTTCTGCGACGGTGGAGAGTTGCAACCGGCTCCAGCGCGTGCCGTAGATTTCCACGTCGAATTCCTCCCAGCCGGTATCGGGTTTGTGCTGCCAGCCTTCCTGCTCGAGTTTTTGCACCGCAGCTTGAACGAAGCTCACGCGCTCGAGACCGGTGTGGCACCAGTATTGAACTTCATCCAGCGGTTCGCCGCGATCGATGTAAGCCAGTGAAGCAATGCGGCGGAAGGCATGGCTGGGCGTGGTGTTGATGCGCAACCGGCCCTCATAGCGCGCCCATCCGCGGGCCATCGGCTGGAGAAAACAGAGCAGCGACACCAGCGGCCGCGACCAGAATCGCTGTTTGTTTTTGGCAAGTTGCGCCTGCGAAGCCGCGGCCACGCAGACCGAGAGCGACAGGCACAAGCTCGCGATGCTGAGCGGCCACAGAAATTGAAACGGCACGGAAAGCACGATGAGCGGCAGCGTCACGAGAACGTGAAATTCCAGCGCAGTGGCGAGCATCAGCGCGAACGCGGGCGGCGGCGCGTAGAGCGTTTGAAACCACCCGCCCGCGAATGGTCCGTGATAAATCACGGAGCGCCGCACCACAATGCCCATGCTCGACGGACTGTAGATGCGTCCGCGCCACACGCTGGCGCCGGCGGGATTGAAATACTCCGGGTGCTTCGTCATGAGCAGCGCCTCCGCTTCGCCGTAGCCCACTTGCTGTTTCAGGTACGCCTTCACGGTCGAGCGGCGGTAATGCCACACGAAGCCCGCGGGGCTGAAGCCGATGCGATAGCCGGCCTGTTGCAGCCGCCAGCACACGTCCACGTCGTCGCCGGCTTTTCGATAGATGGGATCGAAGCCGCCGATTTGATCGAGCGCCCATTTGTAGAACGCCATGTTGCAGCCCGGGATGTGTTCTGCCTCGCGGTCGTTTAACATCACGTGCGCCGGGCCACCGGGTGAAACCATGACCGCGGCGGCGATCCAGGAATCTTCCGGCGGTAGAAAATTGTGGCCGCCGACTCCGGCGAAATCGCTGCTGAGCAAATCGCCCATCAAGTAGTGCAGCCAGTCCTCGTCCGCGCGGCAGTCGGAGTCCGTGAAGGCCACGACCTCGCCGGTCGCGGCGTTGATGCCCGTGTTGCGCGCCACGGAGAGACCTTTGTTCGGCTGAAAGATATAGTGGACCCGTGGGTGCTCGGCGGCGATCCGGCACGTCGAATCCGTCGAGCCATCATCGATCAAAATAATTTCGTAGTCGGGATAATTGAGCCGCTCCAGCGACGCGAGGCAGGTCTCGAGAGTTTTCGCGCCGTTGTAGCTGGCCACGACCACGGAGACGCGCGGATATCGCGCCAATGGAAAGTACGGCGCCACCTTGAACGCGCGTTGAACTGCGAAGAACGAAGCTTTGGCTTTTCGACTCCGGTCGGTCAGCCCCAGAGTCCAGTCCTCGACTTGAGCGTCGTTACGATACCAGTCGTCGGTGAAACTGAAGATGAACATTCCCGCCAGCCCGCGCTGAAAACCGGCCTCGATCTGCCAGGAAAGAATCTCGCACTTGTGCTCCTCGCCTTCGCGCAAGGAATCGATTCCGGTTTCTCCGACGATCAGGGGTTTGGTGTCCGCGATCATTTGCAGGCGCGCGAGGTAGTTTTCGAACGCGCGGCGCTGATGCAGATAAATGTTGAAGCAGAGGAAATCGATGTTCTCCGGGCGCAGGAATTCCGTGGGTGGAAAATTACCAAAGGTGCAGAGACAATCCGGATCGATCGCCTTGGCTTCCTCGACGAGTTCCTCGATGAACTCCGCGACACGCCGCGCGCCGCTCCAGCGCACGATGTCACTCGGAATTTCATTCACGACGCTGAACGCGAAGACGGCGGGATGTCGCGCGCACAGCGCCACCGCGTCACGCACCGCGTTTTTGGCGTCGAGGCGAAGATTCCGTGCGTCGAGGAAGCAACGTTCCTTGTGCCAGGGAATGTCGATCAGCAGCTTGAGTTCGTGCTCCCGGGCCAAATCGAGAAACCAGTGCGGCGGCACGTGGTAGATGCGGAGTGTGTTCGCGCCGAGTTCTTTGATCTGAACGAAGTCTTTGATCGTCTGCTCGCGGGTCGCGAACCTTTCCCCCGCGGCGTTGGGCGCGAAAGGGCCGTAGGTCACGCCTTTCGGATGGAACTTGCTTTCGCCGAGCCGGAAAAATCTTCCGTCCACGCGGACACGTGCAGAACTGATGCCGGTTGCCATCGGCCTAATGTGTCGCGAAGCGCGCGTTTGTCATCGGCGCCTGATTAGCAAAGGCGATGGGGAATGGCAAGCAGGCCAACGCCGGGCTACCGGGCACCGCGCAGCCGTTGGGCTTCCTGCAAACGCGTGGTGGCTTCGTCCGTCCGTCCAAGTTTCACCAGCGTGATGCCGAGATTATGATGTGCGTTGGCGTTCGTGGGTTGGGCGCGCACGACTTGCTCAAACTCGGCGGCAGCTTCGTTGAATTGGCCGGCGCTTCCCAGCGCGATACCGAAATTCACGCGTAGCTCCAGCGAAGTGGATTTAATCCGCAGAGCTTCACGATAGTGCGCGATGGCTTCGGTCTGATTTCCACGCTCAGACAAGACATCCGCCAGCGAACTGTGCGCGTCGTAGTAATTGGGATCCGCCTCAAGCGCTTGGCGAAAGCACGCTTCAGCTTTTTCGTACTCACCGCGCTCGCGAAAGACAAAGCCGAGTTGCACATCCTGCGGCGCGCGGAGCGGATGCGCGGCCAGGGTCGACGTGATATAGGTCAACAGAGTCTCGCGATTGCGCCAGTTGGAAGCCTGCCGGAAGCTCGCGACGCCACAAGCAAATAGAATTGCGCCGCACGCCGCGAGGACCATGACGCGTTCGCGCCGTTGCCAGACGCGCAGCAGCAAGGCCGCGATGACGAGCGACCACAGGACGCCCGGAATGTAGCTGTAACGATCGTTCGCGT
This sequence comes from Candidatus Limnocylindria bacterium, assembly GCA_035489355.1. GTDB lineage: Bacteria > Verrucomicrobiota > Verrucomicrobiia > Limisphaerales > SIBH01 > JANNGC01. Next base: position 2,068 of record DATHKK010000477.1, on the reverse strand, counting down.
GATGCGGATGCTCGGTGAGCCCCAGCATCGGAACGAGCAGGACCAGGTAACAAATCCAAATCGCCGCGGCCCCGCGCCAGCGACGGTATTGCACGAGCAGCACGCCGCTGAGGCCAAGCACGAGGACGGAACTCAACATGAACCGCCAGCTCCAGGGATCGAAAGAAACGAGAGCGGTGTACATCGGCGTAAGATTGATCGGCGCCAGGGTCTTCCACAAATACGAGGCCCAGACATAAAGCACCTGCATTGCGCGCGCGAAAATTCCGAAGTCATCGACCGAGACGGGAGCGATCCATTGGGCCGAATGAGTGCGCGCCCACATCGTGGCAGCGGCGACGCCGAGGCCCGCCAAGACAAAAGGAACTTTTTCGAGCCACACCTGGCGCGCGGCCGGACCGAGCAATCCATTCTTCGTCAGCGCAATTCGGCGCAAGGGATAAAAATCAATGACGACCAACACGATGACGAGGCCCAGCGCAATCGGGTAGGTAAGCAAGGACGCAAGAAAGCACGTCGCCGAAAGCCACAGCCAGCCTTGGCCGCCCGCACCTGTCGCATGGCGGAGATAAGCGGCCGCCGCGCAAAAAGCGAAGCATGAGGCCACGCAATAAATCCTCGCCGATGCCCACGCAACCGGTTCCGCACGCAACGGATGAATGGCCCAGAAAAGTGCGCCGATCGCCGCCGCGGCTAACAGCGCCCGCTCGTTGAGAGCACGTCCGGTTCTCCGGGCGGCAAGGACGAGCAACGACTTCAACAGGGCGAACACCAGGACGGCATTGACGCAGTGCAAGAGCAAGTTGCCCACGTGGTAAGTCGCCGGATTGAATTCGCCGACGAGATCGTAATCCACAGCCAGCGAGAGCCAGCCCAGCGGCATGTAACGCGGGATGTAGCTCACGTCGGTGAACATCCAGCGCAGCGAACCCGCGGTAACGCCGCGAATGTGCGGGTTGTTGTGAATGTTCACGCCGTCATCCCAATGAACGAAACCGGCCTGCCGCACCACTGAGAAAACCGACAGCGTGACGACGATGAGCAGCACAGTTAAATATCGATTGAGGCGGCGCAGCGACGCATCCTGCGCGCCATGTTTGCCAGGGCCATCAAGTTTTGCGCCGTGGGCGCGTTCGTCTGCGGCGTCGATTTCGCGGCGCTCTGGCTGTTTAAGCAGTTCCTGCCGCGGCTCGCCGCCGTCTCGCTCGCTTACTTCGTGGCTGTGGGCGTTCATTTTGGATTGAGCAAGTGGTGGGTGTTCGGATCGCGCACCGCGCTGCGCGCGCGTGAGTGCGCGCGATATGTCGTGATGGTGCTGGCGTGCTGGCTCTGCACAATCGCGATCGTGTGGCTGGCATTGAGAGTCGTTACGAACAATGTCTTCATCGCGAAGGCCTTTGCGATTCCGCCGACAACGCTGTTGAGCTTTGTGCTGATGCGCCGGTTCGTGTTTCGTTGAGGTGTTTTGGTTTGAGTGTGAGACCGATGCAGAGGTTCAGCGCGATCGAACGCAGACCGAGCGGGAAGTAGCTGCAATGCGTCACGTTAAACAGTTCGCCGAGTTCACGTAAAATCTCATGCGGGCGATTGATGTGCTCGCGTTCGATGAACCAACGGTAGGGCTGCTTGTAACGTTTCTCGAAAATACGCTGCGCCGAGATCTTGCGCGCCAATCCGTAGGTCAAGCCGCCTTCGCACGGAATCACCACGGACAAAACGCCGCGCTGCGGATCGCATAGCCGGTGCATCTCGCGCACGGTGGCCGGCAAGTCCGGCAGATGTTCGAGCACGTGGACGGCAATGATGCGATCGAAGTAGCCATGGGAAAATTCCAGCCGGTCCTGGCAGTCGCCCACACACGCCTGCACTTTCGGAAAACGCGCGCGGATTTTCTCTGCCATGTTCTCGCGAAGCTCCAGGGCGTGGTAATTCCGTTCCTGTTCCGCCGAAAGCTTTTCGTAGGGAATGTGCCCGCCAATGCCCGCGCCGATTTCCAAGGTTCGTTGAAAGTTCCGCGGTGCATGTTTCACCACATATCCGTGGTTGAAATCATCCACGATACCGTAGC
>DATHKK010000476.1:0-2599 GCA_035489355.1 Candidatus Limnocylindria bacterium | reverse complement strand
GCTTTCGAGGTAGGCGTTCACCGCTGCGCTGCGCCGATTCTCCGCGTCGTGAACCAGTCCGTGCAGATAAACATTTCGCGCGGTGAAATACCTGGAGAGACGTTGCGCGAAGGCCGCATCCGCCGGCGAGGACAAGTGTCTCGCGGTCGCGTGCTCCAGTTTCGCCACGGCCAGCAGCGCCAGCAGACTCTCGTAGCGTTTGGCTTCGCTTTGATACGGCAGCCGCGACGCCATCAGCGTGACGCGTTGATTGTCATCCGTGTTCAGCGGCGCATCGCCTGCGAAGGCGCGCAAGTCTTCGGCCTCCGCGAGGAGATGGCCGTGAAGACGCAGCGAATCGGCGAGCGTGAGACGTTTCAATTCCGCGGCGAGGCGGGGATCGTTCAGGCGCCCTTCGACCAAGTTCGTTCGCCACGGTTGATCAACGGTACCGCCGATAAACGCCACGACGGGGACATCGACGTTGAAGCGCAGCAGCCAGGCTTCACCCTTTGGAAATTCGTTCAGAAATGTTTGCGCAATGACGCGCAGCGTTGGCGCATCGAGTTGAAAGAGCGGTAACCATTGGCAAAAAATTCCGTCGGGCGCGAGCCGGCGGCGGATGGCGGCAAAATGTTCGCGCGTGTAAAGAGCGCCCGCGCCGTCGCGATAGGGATGAAAGAGATCGGCCACGATCACGTCGTAAGTTTCCCGGCTGGTTTCGACGAAACGGCGCGCGTCGGCGGTGTGCAGTTTCAGATTCGACTGTTGGGCTGGCGCGAAATTTTGCGGCGCGAAAAAGTGCATGGCTTGCACAACCTCGGGCAGAAGCTCGACGCCGTCCGCTTCGAGGTTTGGATGCACCGAGGCCGCGCCAAAGGTGATGCCGGTGCCCAGCCCGAGAAACAGTGCATGCCGCGGCGCGGGATGCAGGAGCAGGGGAATGTGCGTGTGCCGGTACTCGGCGTCCGCCGATCCAGTGCCGCCCATTTGGAACGAGTTGTCCACGCGCAACGTGCGGTTGTTCTCTTCATCGATCACGGAGACGGAGGCCATCACACCTTCGCGGTAATCAAACACTTTTCCGCCTGGCGGAACGCTGATGATGCCGAGGTTTGTGAACAGCGCGCTCGCACACGCGAGGAAGCAGGGAACGGCGATTTTCAGGTTGGGTCTCGCCGGCAAGAGCAGCGCATAGCTCGCCCCTATCAGCACCAGAGTCCATTTCGTTCCGATGAACGGGATGAGAACCACGCCGCACACGACGGGGGCGAGCGCCGCGCCGATGGTGTTGAGAGCGACGGCGGTTCCGATGTGCCCGCGAGCAGCACGCGTGAGTTGAGCGAGATGACTGAACGTAGCGCCCATGCAGAAGGTCGGTAGAGCGAACGCCGCGGCGGCGGTCAGCAACTCAGCGAGAAGCACGGCTGTTCGAGAGTCACCGAGTTGGCGCGCGAAAAGATAAAACGCTGGCGTGCGAGTCATCAGCAGCATTCCCACGAAGCACGCCAGCGCGGTGCTGCATAAAAGCGTCGTCAACAACCGTCGCGGTTCTTTGTGACGCCACCAGTGATGATACGCCGCCGCGCCTGCTGCTGTGCCGACAAGAAATACGGCGAGCACCGCCGCGTAAGTGAACACCGTGTTCTTCAGCACTTGCGAAAGCACGCGCACGCCCACGACCTCGTAGCCGATGCCGAGCAGTCCGGTGATGAAGAGCGTGAGGCGAAGGTGCGGCGCGGAAATGTGCAGGTCCGTCACGCCGGCGAGCGGGCGAGCGGTTTCTCGCAGCGAAGAAGATCGAGAAAGAAGAAACGCGCTCACGCCCACAAGCGCATTAATCGCCGCCAGGACCCAGCAGGATTTGCTCAAGCCGAGCGTTGGCATCAACACGTACGGCGCAAACAAAGTTCCCGCCACCGCGCCGAATGTGTTCGCGGCATACAGGCTGCCGATAGATTCGTTTTGCGGCGCAGTGACGGACAAGAATTTTTCCATCGCCGGAAGCGTCGCGCCGATCGCCATCGTAGCCGGCAAAAGCGTGAGTGCGGGGATCACGAAGGCGATGCTCCAATGTTTCAACGCCGTTGGCGCCAGCCCGATGAGATGCAGCGCCGTCTCGTTAATGTGCGGAATGAAAATGCTGACCAGCACAGCCCAGATTCCAATCGTGAGTTCAAATCCCGCCAGCCAACGCCCCGCGCGCGGGCTGCGTCGGATGAACCGATCCAGAATCGATGCGCCAAGCGCCATGCCGATCATGAACGCACAGACAATGGCCAGCACCGCTGGCATCTCGTGACCCAATCCGGTCGAAAACATTCTCGACCAGATGAGTTGATAGCCAAGCGCGGCAGCGCCCGAGAAAAAGAAAAGGGCGTAGAGCAGAACTTTGGAAGCACATTGGCTCACTGACCAAAACTGAACCGTTCGCAATGAACTTGGCAATGCTCCGCTGGATCCGACGCTACCTCAGGGGCGGGCGCGGGCCGGTGCCGGAGGTGTGCTCACTTAACCGAAGAGTTTGTCGAAATCGTTGTGCGTCCCGTCTAGGACCAGAAGATGGTGTCGCCATGGCGCTCGCCCACAGCACGATACTGCTCATTAGTGCGAACCGACC
>DATHKK010000475.1:0-7130 GCA_035489355.1 Candidatus Limnocylindria bacterium | reverse complement strand
GTTGTCCTGCACTGAAACTTTGATCTGCTGGCCGTCCGAGCCTTCCAGCAAAGCGGCGGAAACCTTCACCACGCTGCCTTCCGGCAAGCTCACGATCTCATCTTTGAGGAGCAACTCGAACAGGCGGACGAACTTCGCTTTGTCCACGGTGAGGATGGGCAGGCTTTCAGGAATATCTATCTCGACGGTCACGCGCTTGGCCGCAAGGGCATCGCGCAAACGCATGGTCACGTCGAGCATCACGTCGTGCAGATGAACTCGATCCGTGAAGGCGAGCGCCGGCGTTTCCGCGACCGCCCAGAGTTCCTTCAGGAGGTTGTTTATCTTTTCGAGGTGCAACTGGGCGCTGTGATGATAGTCCGTCCAGAATTCCGCGTTCTTGCTCTGCGCTGGGTCAATGTTTTCTTCGCGCAAATGGCTCGGCACGAGATCGATGAACGTCTTCACCGGCACGAGCGAATTGCGGATGTGATGGCTCATGCCCGCCGCCATGAAGCCCAGGCTGACCACGCGATCGGAAACCATCATGTTGTGGAGCACCGACATCTTTTCGCGAAGCAGTTCGTCGCGTTCGCGCTGCACGGCGAAAAGCTGGAGGGCGTGGCGCATGGTGTTTTCCAACTGCGCCGGATCCCAGGGCTTGGTGACGTAATGAAAAATGGCGCCACTGTTTACGGCCTCAATGACGGCGTCGAGATTCGAGTAAGCCGTCGCGAGGATACGGAGAATCCCGGGACGCAACTCGCGCGTGCGTTCCAGCAGCCACACGCCCTTCTCACCCGGCATGAGCTGATCGGTGATGAGGAGACCGATGTCGTCGGGATGGCTTTCGAGAATCTTCAGGCCGGCCGCCGCGTTCGAGGCAGTAAGGATCTTGAAATGATAACCGAACGCACGCTCGAAGGCTTTGAGCGAACGCTCTTCGTCATCGACGTAGAGCACGGAGTATTTCTGGTAATCGTTTTGAATCATATTCAGGCGGCGATCGAGTCAGCCGCCGCATCCGGCAGTTCAATCGTGAATTGGCAATAGCGCCCGCGCTCGCTCGTCACCGAGATGCTGCCGTGATGTTCCTGGATGATGCGATAGCAAATGCTCAAGCCCATGCCCATGCCTTTGCCAATGTCGCGCGTGGTAAAGAACGGATCGAAAATTTTGGACATATTCTGCGTCTCGACGCCTTCGCCGTTGTCGCGCACGAAGATGATGACCTTGCCATTCTCGCGCCGCCCGACGATGCGGATCAAGGGCGGTTCCGTCCCTTCCGGTTTGTTCCGTAAGGCATCGAGAGCGTTTTGAATCAGGTTCACAAACACTTGGGTCAGCTTGTTCTTGTTCGCGCGGCACAGCAGGTCAGGCGGCACCGCCTGATCGATCTGCACTTTGTCACGCCATTCGTTGCTGAGGAAGCGCAATGAGCCAGTGATGACCTCAGCGACTTTCACGATCTCCTGCTGGTTGGCGTCCGGGTGCGTAAAGGAGCGCAGGTCGCCGACGATATTTTTCACACGCTGCAAGCCTTCGTCGATGTCCTGGATGACTTCCGAAAACTCCTCGGGCTTTTCCTTGGCCAGCCGCTCGCCTTGATTGCGCAGCACGTAGAGGCCAGTGGAAGCGAAGTTCAAAGGATTGTTGATCTCGTGAATGAGACCGGCGCTGAGGCGTCCGAGCGAAACGATCTTTTCCGTCTGCACGAGTTGCAGCTCGGTTTCTTTCAATTGCTTCAAGGTGTCTTCGAGCACCTGGTTTTGCGCGGCCAGTGCCTGGCGGCTCTTGTCGAGTTGGTAGGTCGAGGCAAACTCGCGCAACCGCAGGACACCATGAAAGTAGCTGCCGGTGATGATAATGACACCTGTGGAAGCGAGGAAAGCCGTGTTGTTCAAAAACAAACCAAATTCCCCGCCAAAACCTTTCAAGACGCAAGCCGTCAGGTAAAGCACCAGCACCAGGGCGACGGCGCAAAGACTTTCCCAAAACGTCCAGTCCAGCACGAAGGCCAGAACCATCAGGACAAGATTCAGCCCGGCGTAATACGGCGACGACGCGCCCGTGGTGTCATAAATCATCCACGTGATGGCCGACGCAGGAAGCATGAAGAGCACGAGGCCGTTCACTCGATAGAATTTTCGACCGACACCACTGCGAAACAGCCAATAAAATAATGCGATCAATCCCGAACAGCAGAGACGAATGATAAGAAAATCGTTCTGTTTGTCCGGGTAAACGACGCGGTCGATGACGTTGAAAGCGGGCACGAGCACAAACCCGATCGCGCAGGCGAGTCGAAACTTCCGAATGGTCAGTTCCCGATCGTGTTCGCGATAAGCGGACAGAATCTCTGGGGAGACGGCTTCCATATTCAGGGAGCGGCCGCCTTTCGCACATGGGTGAAAAGGTTCACGGTCGTCGGTTCCGCAATCACCGTCCCGGAGGCGCCGGGTGTGTTGGGGATCAGAGTCATCATGAAACGGCTATCGCGATAAATCAGGTGCCAGTCGAGAAGAAACTCCACCATGTAGCGAAAAGGTTTCGTGTCGTTCATGTTCGCCACCAGGATCAGGCCGCCGGGCTGAAGCCAACTGTAGAACAGATTGACAATCGCCTTGCAGGTGGCGTCCGAAAGATAGTCGAACAATCCGGCACAATAAATAAGATCAAAGCGATCGTTCTCGACCACGGATTTTCCCTGGAGCGCGCTGCGCAACAACTGTTGCACCGACGCGTGACGCATTTCAACGCGCGCCCGGAGGCCGCGGTTGCGCGCGATGTCGGCGAGCTTCTGCCCCGTGTAGCTCAGGGTTTCGGCACTGAAATCCATCAAGGTAAAATCGGCCTCATGGCTCAAACCACTTGTGCGAAAAAACTCCTGCACTTCCCAGGCCGGTCCGCAGCCCAGATTCAAAATGCGCGCGCTACGGCCCGACCGGACCACGCGCGCCACTTCGTTCAAAATATTTTCCGTCAAGTGCGTGATCCGATTGCGCACGGATTTCGCAGGCCACTGGTTGACCAGCCAGTAATGCACGGCGCGGGCAAACAGGGAGTTTCCCTCGTAAGTGTTGCGCATGATCATGTTCATCATCTCGTAATCACCGGCGTAGCCCAGCGGTTTGGCATAGGTGCGATAACCGAAAGGTGAGCACAGGAAAAGCGGGTGCAGTCGGCGGCGCGCGAAATCCTGGTGAACGGCTCGGAATTCAGGATCGATTTTCGAAGCAATGTCTTCAAAACGTTCATGCACCGAGTTAAAAGACGCAACCAAGCGCGGAGATATTTGCTCCATCAAGTCCCGCTCCTGCTCGGCGGCATTCCCGTTGTGGTTCGCCTGGAGGCTCAGCGCCATATCATCGAGCCATTGGCGGAGATTGGAGAGGAAGATCTCCACATCGGCTACCACCACTTTGAACTCAGGGCGGATCTTGTAGCTCGTCAGCCACTCCCGCTGAAACATTTCGTAACTGGCCGAGGCCGTGGTGCTGATCGGCGGGACGTGCAGCCCTAGTGGCTCGAGAACAACTTCACACGTCACTCCGCCCGCAATGCCGACTAGCCCCGAAATGGTCGCGCGCCCCTGGTAAAGCACGTGGCCGTTCGTAACGATCTTCAATTCGTTCAGGACGCCAGAAGTTTGCAGCAGGTTCTCCGGACTGAAGACATTGAAGATCGCGCTAAAGCGTCCCAGTTGGAGCAATCGTCCTTCTAACTCCACACCGTCGCTCGTCGCGAACTGGAGCAAACTTTCCCGGACATTTTGCATTTTTCAAAAAATACTCGCCGCCTGTTCAGTCTTGTTTTCCACAATTTTGATTGTCGCTGCCGCACGGGACAACTAAGAACGTGTCGTGCTGACAACGGACTCCCTTGGACATGGACACCCATTCTTCCGGGAAGCCTGCACCGTATGGGCTGGCTTACTCTTCGGCGCAAAACACCCGATCTTTTAATGCTGGAGCTTTCCACCATGCCAGCCACCGCGAGCCTCGAGAGCGAACACCTTCACTTCGCCGGCGATTTGTTGGACTGCATTGCGCACGGCGTCATGACCATCGGAACCGCCCGGCAAATCCTCGCCTTCAACGCCGCCGCCGAAAAACTCACTGGGCTGCGCGCGGCGGATTTGCTGAATCAGAACATCGCTGTGATGCCTCCGGCGTTGCAAGCCGTCATCGACGAAACGTTCGTCACGGGCCATCCCGTCACGCGGCGCGACGTCCTGCTGACGCGCGGCGCCGGCGAGGAAGTGCTCTTGCAGGTCACCACGACGATCGCGCAGCAGCCCGGCGGCGAAATAATTTCGGTCCTCGCCGAACTTCAGAACGCGGGCCAGGCGCGCAACATGGCGGCCAATCTCGAGCACCTAGATCGTCTCGCCAGCCTCGGTATGCTCAGCGCCGGGGTAGCGCACGAAATTAAAAATGCGCTGGTCGCGATCCGCACCTTCGTGGAATTATCCCCGGACCAGCGCGCCGATGTCGAACTCACGCAGCTTGTCTCACAGGAGATTCGGCGCATCGACACGGTGGTGCGGCAGATGTTGCGCGGCGCGACACGCGAAGAGTTCACGCTCGCGCCCCTGAGCTTTCACGCTGTGCTGCGCGATTCGCTCAATCTGTTGCGGCATGAAATGCAGGCGCGTTCCGTGAAACTGGAAACGAAATTCGCCGCCAAAATTGATCGCGTAAACGGCGACGAACGCCAGATTCGTCATGCCGTGATCAATCTCCTCATCAACGCCGTTGAATCCATGGGCCGGAGCGGCGGACGTCTCATCGTGGTGACGGAAGTCATCGAGCAGAGGGAACGCGCGCTTCTGCGCACGTCGATTTCGGACACGGGCAGCGGCATCACGCCCGAAAATCTGGCGCGGCTTTTCAGTCCATTTTTCACCACGAAAAAAGAAGGCACCGGCCTGGGGCTGGCGATCACGCGGCGCATCATCCACGATCACAACGGCGCGATCACGGTGGAGAGCAAGGCCGGCCAGGGATCGACGTTCGATATTTTCCTGCCGCTGACGGTGAGCGAGCAATAGTTACTGTTCCCCCGCGAGATCGAAGCGGTCGAACAACTTCCCGACCAGCCAGATGCCGAGCGCCATTTCAACCCCCAGCGCCAGCGCCGCGCCGACCGCGCCCACGAGCGGCGCAATCGGCTCCGCCCCGACCATTCGTAACGGCAAGAACCCGAGCGCAAAGGCTGCTCCAGCCGGCAGGACCGCGACGGCGAACACCAGCAATTGACCGAAGAGCAACAACAACCGCTGGCCGGCGACTTCGATTCCCTGCGGCGCATCGGCGCGCGTCTGAAACCATCCCGGGAACAGCAGCACGGCGGAGTTGGGAATGACGAGCGTCAGCCCATTCCAGAAAGGCGTAATGATGAACGCCGCGGCAATCCATGACAGCGGCAGGATGGGAAGACCCGGTAGCGCTCCGCCCAGCGTCATCGCGATCACGATGATCGTCAGCAAGAGCCATTGCACCACGGTAAGGATCGTGAGCGGCGCCAGCAATTCGCCCGCGGCGACTTGCCATCCCCGCAGCGGATACAGCTTCATCATGTCCATCGTGGCGAGGTCTTTGCGGAAATCACAACGCACGAACTGCGCTCCGATGAACAACGACCAGAAAAAAACCATGAATGCGATCAGCGACACGGTGCCGATAACTTTCGCGCCGCGCGGTCCGCTGTTCGCCGCCATCACTGCCATGAAGAGCACGAGGATAATGACGACGAGCAGCATGCGCGGTCGAAAGCTGGCTTGAGCACTGATGAGATTCTTCCAGAGAAAAGCCATAGGCGCGGGACCAATCGCTCCCAGGCGAAACGGCGCGCGCCTTCCTTTCTTTGGCGCGGACTCCAATGCTTTGCCTTGGCGCGCGGCGGCCACCCGCTCGGCGAAACGTTGGGAGACGGCCAGTGACGCCTCTTCGAATGCGACGTTGGAGCGAATGACCCAGACATAATGCAGCGCCATGATGCCGAGCGCGGGCAGCATCGCGCGTCCAAAGTCCAACGGCGTCTGCGCGAGATACGGCGCGAGCATGAGGCGAAACGGATACAGCAAATAGGACAGCGGCGGTGTGGCCAGCAATTCCCGGGCGTAATCGCGCCACGCTTTCCAATCCATGACATTGTCGATGGCGGGCATTGGAAGTGTTTCCCGCGCCCACAAAAATGTCGCCCCGAGCAACGCCGCGAGAAGAACGATGACGGCGGCGCGGCGTATCCAATTGGAGATGCCATGCTCCATCAGCATCGTGCGCGCGAACGACGCGCCGAGAAAATGGAGACTGAGCGTCGAGAGCATGACCCACCAGCCGAGCACTTGCATCCAGGCGCGACTGTTCGCGAAGAGCCGTCCGGTCAGCAACGTCAACAGCAGCACGGTGAAGAGAATCGCGATCTGCGAACGCAACAGTTTGAAGTGAACCAACATGCGGCGGCTGATGGGCGCGGGAAACAGAAAGGCGATTTCCGCCTCGGAAAAGACCAGCGCGGCGCGGGCGTGCGGAAAGATCCAGGCGCTCGCCACCGTGACGAACAGGGCCACGACGCCAATCAGGGGGAGAATGGAATCGTCCATGTTGATCCCGCCTTTCGCCGCGCCCCGGCCGCGCATAAAAAGAAATTGGAAAAAGTAAATGTAGAGATAGGCGAGGCCGAAAATCGCGCCGACGAGATATTTCGGTTTCTTCAGGCGTTTGAGCCGCGCCTTCGTACGATTCAGGAACGAGCGTGAGATGAGAAAAAGGAAGGCGTGGATCACAGCGCGATCTTCGGCGGTTCTTCGGTGGCACGCAGGAAAATCTCTTCGAGCCGCGCGCCATCGCCCAGTTCCGCGAATTGCCGGCGCACTTCAGCCAGCGTGCCGCCGGCGACTTTGCGTCCGCCTTTGAGGATGAGCAGGTGGGTGCAGATTTCTTCGACGAGGTGCAACAAGTGCGAACTGATCACGATGGCAGCGCCGGCGCGGGCGCGCTTTACGATGGAATCTTTCATGCGGCGAATGCCCAACGGATCGAGGCCGGTGAGCGGTTCGTCGAAGAAGATCACGCTCGGCGAATGGAGCAGCCCGCACGCGATGGCCAGCTTCTGCTTCATGCCGCGGGAGAGTTCGCCCGGCAGGG
>DATHKK010000474.1:0-3659 GCA_035489355.1 Candidatus Limnocylindria bacterium | reverse complement strand
CGCATCGGTCGCAGCGCGTCCGCCGATCTTCGCGTTGAAGAAATCGGGATATTGCGTCGCAGAGTGATTTCCCCAAACCGCCACGTTGGCGACGGCCGTGACATCCGTGCCGGCTTTTTTGGCGAGCTGAGACTTGGCGCGATTCTCGTCGAGGCGCGTCATGGCGTGCCAGCGTGACGGATCGAATTTGCCGCCGCCAACTTTCTGCGCGCTGTTCATCGCGATCCAGCAATTCGTGTTGCACGGATTGCCCACGACCAGGACGCGGAAATTGTCCGCGGCATTCTTTTGAATGGCCTGGCCCTGGCCGACGAAGATTTTCCCATTAATGCCCAAGAGATCTTTGCGTTCCATTCCGGGTTTGCGCGGCACGCTGCCGACGAGCAGCGCCCAGTCCACGCCACGAAAACCTTCGTCCGGGCTCGCGGTGGTGACGATCCCCTTGAGCAGCGGGAAGGCGCAGTCATCCAATTCCATGGCGACGCCCTGCAAGGCAGGAAGCGCCGGTTCGATTTCAATGAGATGAAGGATCACCGGCTGTTGCGGGCCGAACATGGAGCCGGACGCGATGCGGAACAAAAGTGAGTAACCGATCTGGCCGGCGGCGCCGGTGACTGCGACACGAATGGGTTGATTCATAAAGCCGCGGGAATATGCGGGCGAAGATAAAAACTTCAACGCGGAAGTGCGGGCGTTGCGCTCGACGATGACCAAAGCGCACTCCTTGGGACGGTCTAACAACGTGCTGCCGGTTTGCAACCGGCAGTCGGTTCCCATCCATGCAACGCGGAGAGAAACCAATTCACACGGTCTGCACTCAGTGCGTCTCTGCCAGTTGAAAACCTGGCAGCACATTGATGCTCCACTCTTGCCTTCGCCGCTTTTCGCACTTGCGTTTTGGATGCCACGCTTGGAAATTCCCCGCTCTTTATGGATTCAGATGCACCTCCCTCAGCGGGGTTCTACAATTTTCTGGGCTGGTTCGAGACGAATAAGAAGCGCGTAGCCATCGGGGCGGGAGTCGTTTTATTCGTCGGGATCGTCGCGGGAATTTGGGCGTGGCGCAGCAGCGAACGCCAGATCGAAGCGGAAGAAGCGTTGTCGCTCGTGCGCATGCCGGCCAACCCGCTCGAATCACCAGCGCCGGGCACTGCGGATGCGCTGGCCAAGGTCGCTGAAGAATATCCGAAGACCCAGGCCGCAGGTAAGGCGCTCTTGCGCTCGGGCGCGGTTTACTTTGGCGAGGCCAATTATGCGAAGGCCCGCGAGCAGTTCGAAAAGTACATGCGCGAATTCGGTGAAACGCCGTGGGTGCCGGAAGCAGTGTTCGGCGTGGCGGCTTCCTTCGATGCGGAGAACAAAACTGCGGAAGCGATCAACAAGTACAATGATTTTCTGAAAAGCTACTCCAGCGATCCGGCTGCTGATCAGGCGCGATTGAACCTGGCGCGGCTTTACGAGCACACCAAACAGCCGGCGCTCGCGTTGGAAGTGCTGACCAAAATGGCGAACGCGCAGCCCGGAACGCCGCCGCCGGCTGAAGTGCAGGAAAAACTGCGGGAACTTTACACGAAATATCCCTCGCTCATCGCATCGAACCCGGCGCCTGCTCGGCCGCAAATGATGCCGTCGATCGCGCCTCAAGTGAGTCCCGCGCCGGCTTCCACGTCGGGTGCTCCGAGAATTCTGCTCAATCCCGGACAACCCACACCGACGCCCGGAAAGTGAGTCATGCCAGCCTCGCTGCCCAAGCAGTGCGTTGCTCGGCTCATCGAAACCTTCACGCTGATCTTTGGCAGCGATGTCGGGGATCATTACACCGCGCGGTTCGCGAGCAGATTTGCGATTCCTTTCTCTTGAATCATTGTAGCTCGTTCACGGAGTTGAACTCATGAAGTTAACCATCATTGGGACCGGCTACGTCGGTCTCGTCACGGGCACCTGCTTCGCCGAAGTCGGACATCAGGTCATTTGCGTCGATAACAACGCGGACAAAGTGAAGATGCTCCAGGCGGGTGGCATTCCCATTTACGAGCCGGGCCTGGAGGATCTGGTGAAGAAAAATGTGGCCGCTGGACGGCTGCGCTTCACCGCCAGCACGAAGGAGGGCGTGGAGAACTCCGACGTCATTTTCATCGCTGTCCCCACGCCACCGCAGCAAGACGGCTCGGTCGACCTCAGCTTCATCGAATCCGTCGCGCGCGAAATCGCCGGCGCGATCACGAGCTACAAGATCGTCGTGGACAAGAGCACCGTGCCCGTGCGCACGGGTGACAAGGTTGCGGAAACCATCAAGCGTTACTGCAAAGCCAAGGTGGATTGCGATGTCGTGAGCAATCCGGAATTTTTGCGCGAAGGTTTTGCCGTCGAAGATCTGATGAAGCCCGACCGCATCGTCATCGGCACGCGCTCGCAACGGCCCGTGCAGGCGATGAAGGAAGTTTATGCGCCGTTCAACGTGCCCATTATCATCACCGACATCAATTCGGCGGAGTTGATTAAGCACGCGGCGAATTCCTTTCTCGCGCTAAAAATTTCCTACATCAATGCCGTGTCGATCATTTGCGAAGCCAGCGGCGCGAACGTACAGGAAGTCGCCAACGGCATGGGCATGGACGCGCGCATCGGCCGCCGCTTCCTCGACGCGGGACTCGGCTTTGGCGGCAGTTGCTTTCCGAAAGATCTCAGCGCCTTCATCAAAATCTCGGAGCAGCTTGGCTATGACTTTGCGTTGCTCAAGGAAGTTCAGCGCATCAACGCCGGGCAAATGGATCGGTTTGTCAAAAAGATCACCGACACGCTGTGGGTATTGAAGGACAAAACCATCGGCGTGCTCGGCCTGGCCTTCAAACAGAACACCGACGACGTGCGCCTCTCCCCCGCGATCGAGCTTTGCCAGAAGTTGCAGAAGGAAGGCGCCAGGCTGCGCGTGTTCGATCCGCAAGCGATGGAGAAGGCCAAGGCGCTGCTCAAGGACGTGACCTATGTGGACAACATGAACGACGTGGCAACCGGATGCGACGCGCTGGTGATCGCGACGGAGTGGCCGGAGTTCAAGAAGCTCGACCTCGAACGCGTGCGCCGCGAACTCACGCACCCGATCCTGTTCGACGGCAGAAATCTTTTCGAAGCCGCCGAGATGGAGAAGATGGGATTTATCTACAAAAGTGTCGGACGGTGAATGCTTCGATTTCGAATGGCGCTAAATGCCTTTCTCCCTCTCCCCTCAACGGGGAGAGGGCCGGGGTGAGGGGTGGGAATGTGGAAACGTGCTCGCGACGACGGAAACTTTTCGGCCGCACCACCCCTCACCCTCAATCCCTCTCCCCGTTGAGGGGAGAGGGAAGCCGGAGTTCCTGTCGTCCCGTTCGCTCATGACGCCGATCATCGACGTCAGCGCCGGTCTCGTCTTCCGCAACGGCAACCTGCTCATCACCCAACGCCATGCGGGCGCGCATCTCGGCGGGCTGTGGGAATTCCCCGGTGGCAAAGTGGAGTGCGATGAAACGTTCGAGTCTTGCCTCGCCCGTGAATTGCGCGAGGAACTCGGTATCGAAGTGGTCGTGCGCGAACTCATCGAGACGATTGAGCACGAGTATCCCGAGAAACGCGTGCGCCTGAAGTTCTTCCGCTGCGAATGGCTGGCCAACGAACCGCAA
>DATHKK010000473.1:0-2328 GCA_035489355.1 Candidatus Limnocylindria bacterium | reverse complement strand
GCAATTTCAAATCTCGAGTTGAAAAACGCCTATCCCGGCAGCCGCGCTGAGGAACGAGGAGTTGGAAGTGGCGTGGCTGCCGGGATAGGCGTTTTTCAACTCGAGATTTGAAATTGCCGTGACGTGCTCGCGCACCGGCGCAAGCGAACTGAGAATGGGCGAAAGCTGATCGAGCTTGTCGCCCGGCGGAGTCCACCGGCTTTGGTCGCAACCCATCGGCATGAAAACGAAGCCAAGGCGCCGAACCGGGTTGGCGGCGGTTTTCGCCAGAGGCGTCGCCGCGGGCACCATCGCTTCCAGCAGCGGCAACGCCATCGTGGCTCCCATTCCGCGCAGAAAGGTCCGCCGCGGCATGAACTTCTTCGTAATGATCATAAGTTGCTCAACGGGGTTTCACAGGCATTCGTCTAACACGGATTCCTCGCGTTTGCACCAAGGAATATTAACAACGGACACGGATTCATTTCACTGCAAAGACGCGAACACGCAAAGAATCAAAAGGCCCGCCCAGCGGTAAAAAGTGACTGAGAAGCTGGCTAGTAGAAGTTGGTGAAGAAGGCTCGCACCAACTCAGTCAGTTGGAGTCGGGTCTGGCAGGAGAGTGACGCTACTGGACGGTCTCTCGGAGTTCGATCAAGGCGAGGAGACAAATGGCAGGATTGGGTCGAGCATGATCCCCTTGCCGAATTGGAAATGACGAGACGCAGAATCAATCGCCGTCCGATGCTCTGGTGTCAACGGGGGCTTTGCTGCGCTAAACCTTGCCGAGACCCTGGGCGACGCGGCGCTGAGTTTCGCGGTAGCCGTGCAGAAACATGTCGTTGTCCGCCACGGCCTTTTGGATGAACTGAATCAACAGGAGCATCTCCGAACGATTGACGACGAGGTGAACGCCGAGTTGAAAAGCCTGCATGGGATTGAAGCTCGTGAAAGATTCACCCACCAGAATGATCGTCGAGTGCCGGCGGAGTTGCATCTGCGCCGTTTGAAGAAAAACGAGACTCCGGTTTTCTGGCGCGGTGTCGGCGGCAAAACATTCTTCGAGAATCACGACCTGATACGGGACCTGCGTGAAGTTCGTGATGAAGTCGCCATGCGTCGCGGCGCTGTGAACTTTGTAACCCAGTTCCGTCAGCGCAGCGCGCGCGAGTTCCTGCCACTCGGGCGTGCTGAGGCCGAGCAGCGCGGGCTTGTCGGTCGTCGTGAGAAAATCAAATGTCGCGGCCATAAGTTGATCAAAGTTTCAACGCCGACATCGGGGGCGGAGCCATGGGACGGGGACGCGATTCCAGCTTCTCCGCCATCTTCAACACGAACTCCGTCGTGTTTTCACCGCGCTTCTTCTTTATGTTATCGATGCCACGTTGCACCTGGCCGCGCTTGCTGCAATACAACACCGCCGTGTCTTCGGTTATGATGCCGTTTTCGTACGCATCGAGACAGGATTGATCGAAACTGCGCCATCCGAATGTGTAGCTCGCCTCGATGATCTCGTGAAAACTTTTACCTTCGCTCTCGCCGAAGATAACGCTCTCCTTCACGCGCAGGCTTGCGCCCATGATTTCGAGGAGCGCATGGCGGCCACCGCCGATTTTTGGCGCGAGCCGCTGCCCCACGACCCAGCGCAACGTGTCGGCCAGGCGATGCCGCACCTGTTCTTGCTCCGCGGTGTCAAACATGCCCAAGATACGATTGATGGTCTGCCCGGCATCGATCGTGTGCAATGTGCTCATCACGAGATGCCCGGTTTCCGCTGCGCTCAGCGCAATCTCGACCGTGGCGCGATCGCGCATTTCACCAACGAGAATAATCTTGGGCGCCTGGCGCAGCGCCGCGCGCAAACCGCTGGAAAAGTTGTCGAAGTCCGAGCCCATCTCGCGCTGGTTGATGGTCGCTTTCTTCTGCGAATAGACGAACTCGACGGGATCTTCCAGCGTCACGATGTGAACCGCCTTCGTTTCGTTAATCTCGTCGAGCAAAGCAGCGAGGGTGGTCGATTTGCCGGAACCGGTCGCGCCAGTGACGAGCACGAGTCCGGTTTTTTCCTTCGCCGGCTGGTGCAGAATGTCCGGCAGGTTCAAATCGGCGATGGTGGCAATGCGCGTGTTGAGTTTGCGCAGCACGATAGAGTAGTTGCCGCGTTGCGCGAAAATGTTTACGCGGAAGCGGGCCTTGCCGATCAATGAATAAGAGGTGTCGCACGAACCAGTGCGGAGCAAATCATCGAGCAGGCGCGGGTTGCCGCCGATCAAGTTGAGGGCCAGCATCTCCGTTTGAAATGAAGTGAGCTTCTCAAGCGATGGCTCCATCGGCACAGGCACCAGGATG
>DATHKK010000472.1:0-3855 GCA_035489355.1 Candidatus Limnocylindria bacterium | reverse complement strand
AGCGAGTTCGTACTGCGAGATGCGCGTGAGCGTTTCGGGATCACCGAATTCCTTCAACTGCATCTCATTCAACTCGCGCAAAGTGTCGAGCGAATCCCTCCGCACTTCGCCGCTCATGCCAGGTGGATTTGAAACATACAGCACCGGATCGCCGGACGAGCGGCATTGCACACCTTGGTAAACCGTGGGCAGAAATCCGCTGCCCCACAGCGACGCGCCGCCGTCCGGAGTTTTGCCGCCGCTCGTAAGCACAACGAAGCCAGGGAGATTTTGTGTTTCGCTGCCGAGTCCATAGGTGACCCACGATCCCATGCCGGGCCGCCCGAGCCGCGGCGATCCCGTGTGCAGAAACAATTGGGCCGGGGCGTGATTGAACTGGTCCGTGTACATCGACTTCACGACGCAGAGATCATCCACGACGTCTTTGAGGTGCGGCAGCATCGTGGAAAGTTCGACGCCTGCCTGGCCGTGCTTCTCAAATTTGTGCGGAGTGCCCAGCATCTTGGGCACGCCCTTGATGAACGCAAACCGCTCCTTCTTGAACAGTGATTCGGGACAAGGCTGCCCGCTCATCTCGATCAGCTTTGGTTTGTAGTCGAACAGATCGAGCTGTGATGGCGAGCCGGCCATGTGCAGGTAAATGACGCGCTTGGCTTTCGCGGGAAAGTGAGGCGTCTTCGGGAACATTGGGTCGAGCGGGTACGCTTGGTCACGCCCGAACAGTCTCTCATTCAGCAACGACGTGAGCGCGATGCCGCCGAGACCCACGCTGCATTGGCGAAAGAAGTGGCGGCGCGTCACCGCGCGAAGAGCTTCCTGCGAAATAAATTGCTGCTTGTTCATTGCGACTTCGGTCAGACGATGTGATTGCAGCGGATGTTCGCATGAACGCAGCAAATCACCAAGCCCGACTCGCACGCCGCGGCACCGTAGCGCAGGCGTCCTCGCCTGCGAGTTCTGGCAGCGTCCCCGCTGCCAGGTCGTCCATCGGGCGGGGACGCCCGCTGAACCCGCAGACGAGGACGTCTGCGCTACAGGGCTGCTCCGACATCCCCGGCTTCCGCAAATCCGCCCTGATGACTTCACGCCAGCCGAACAGCCGATTCAAAAATTCGAACTGGCCTGAATTGACGAAGCCCTGATAGCTGACTTGGCGAGGGCCGTCATTCAACCGCAGAGGCGCGGAGACGCAGAGGTGCTGGCGCACTGCCACAGTGCATGATAAGGCGGGTCGCTCCGCGCCCGCCGTGCAGCGAAAATCTGTTGTTGAGCATCCTAACGCTTTTCCACTTTCCAGCCTCTCCGGATTTTGCTCCGCTTTCGCTCAGCCCCGATATGAATTCACTCCTCCTGCCGAGGCGTTTCAGAAAGAGCGAATCTTCATTGAACAACATCGCTGCTCTGTTATCTCATGTGGCAAACGCATAGACATGATCAACCGCGGCCAATGGCTGTTTGATTTCAACAGCGCCGGAAGCGGCACTGTTGCGGACGGTCTTGTCCCTGTTCAGGGCTACTCAACACTGGTCGTCCTCCCGAAGACGTTGCAGTCATGGAGAAGGCTGCGCACTACGGTGCTGATGCGGTTTTTTTTGAAGCGCCACGCGATGCCAAACCCTCCATCGCTCAGGCGTTCATCTACCGCTCGGATGGGCCTGCCAAGGACCCGGATTTTGCGAAACGGCACCAGCAGCTTTGGAGCTGGGGCGGTGTGCCGCTCGTTTATCGAGTCACGAGCGGTCTCGTTCAGCTTTTTCGGTGCGCTCATCGTCCTGATTTTGAGAAAGACGGGGAGGTGGTCTTCAAACCGTTCAAGACGCTGCGGCTCGCAACACAAATCGCGAACGATCCTTGGTGGGACGCAGACCGCCTTCGCAATGGAACGCTATGGGACGAACCAGATATCTGCAAAGAACTGCTATCCAGTAAGCAAGCAGCACAGAAGACACTCATCAACGCTGTCAAGAACTTGCATGGCGATCTCAATGAAAAAGTAATTCTTCCCAAGCCGCTTCGGCGCAAGCTGCTGATTCTTTCTGTTCTGATTGCATATCTCGAAGCACGATCGGTTTTCGAGGAAGACTTCTTCGCTCGGTTTCGGCCCCGCGCGAAGAAATTCTTCGAGGTTCTCGCCGACGGCACCGCGCTCGTTGCGCTGTTGGACCACCTTGAGGATCGTTTCAATGGTCACGTATTCATCTTGAGCAAGGAAGATCGCGACACTTTGCGAGACAGCAACCAACTTGGTCGCTTTGCACACCTCGTCGAAGGAAAGCAAGAAGCTGGCGGTCAACTCACGCTCTGGCAGCGATACTCGTTTGCTGACTTGCCAGTGGAACTCATCAGCCACATTTACCAACTCTTCGTCAAAGACACCTCCGTGGCTGTTTACACTCCGCCGTTTCTCGTGCGTCTGATGCTCAGTGAAGTATTGAGCTGGGAGCGTTTGGATCGTCTGGAGAAGGAGAACGAAGTCATTCTGGACGGGGCGTGTGGTTCCGGAATTTATCTCGTCGAAAGCTACAAGAGGCTCGTGCTCCACTGGCGCTATCGCAACGAGTGGAAACGCCCCAATCAGACAACACTGAAAAAGCTGCTCACGACTCGGCTCCGTGGCGTGGATCTGGAGGAAGGAGCCGTCGAGCTTGCGGCATTCAGTCTCTGCCTCGCGCTTTGCGACGCGCTCGAACCGATGGAGATTCGAGCCAGTGTAAAACTCTTTCCACCGTTGAAAGAGAAGACCATCCACACCGACTGCTTCTTTCGTTCAAAAGAGAAAGGAACGGTGAGGGAACGAGTTGGAGTAATCGTTGGCAACCCGCCGTTCACTTCAACGCTCGGCACCGACGGAGCACAACGCGCCTATGAACGCTACCAGAAGGAGCACGGTGCGTTACCGGACAAGCAACTTGCGTATCTTTTTCTCCACGAGTCCATGGAGATGCTCGCCACCGGCGGAGTGCTTTCCATGCTCCAGCAATACAACTTTCTCTACAACCAGCAGTCACTGGAGTTCCGACAAAAGTTCATCGAGCGGTGGGATGTCCGCGAGATTCTCGACTTCATTTCCGTTCGGGGTCTCTTTCAAAAAGGCGGCGCTGATACCAAGGTCATTGTTGTGGTTGCTGAAGCCAAGCCGCCACCAGCCGAGCGTCAGATTCTCCACGCAACTTTTCGGCGAAGCGGTCGCGCCGATGCAGAGCAAGGCTTCGACATTGATTACTACGACATGCATTGGTTGCCGAGGGAACTGGTATTGAACAGCGATGGTGTGTGGCGCGGTGACCAACTCGGCGGCGGGAGAGTTTTGCGTTTCGTGGATAGACTAAAAGCATTTGGAACCTTGTCGAAATACGCGTCGAACCGCGGTTGGGATTATGGGGAAGGTTGGATTGAAGCGAAGAAGGGCAAGCGGATTGCCGCCGAGCACATTACAGGTAAGCCATACATTCCATCGAAGCATCTCACGGTTCGCGGAATCGATGAATCAAAGATTCGTTTAGTTGAGGCGACGCTCTTCAAGACGTACTACACAGCGGCAAGGTTCACCCCACCAATGGTGCTCGTTCGTGAGCACATGGACTTTCCAAATGTGCTCTGGACGAAAAATTATCTGACGTACACTCAACAAATCGTTGGATTCTGTGCCCCGGTTGAGCACTTAGAGGAACTTCGCAGTATCTGCCAATGGTTAGGGGAATTCAAAACGCCTCTTTGACCTGACCCCAAACACTGGACAGTTCAAAACTGGAGTCCTGCCATTGGTTTGATGTTGTTGTTTGTTGCGACGCTTCGTGACGGAGGGAGGGCGGAGCCCGACCGCAGCCGCGAAGCGTCGTGTCGCGCCGCAAACTC
>DATHKK010000471.1:0-12115 GCA_035489355.1 Candidatus Limnocylindria bacterium | reverse complement strand
AAATGTGGCGGCTGACGCAGCGACGAATCTTCCTCCCGTTGAAGCACTGGAACCGCTCGGGCCGCCGCAGCCGGAAACCATCGCGTTCACGGAAACCGCACCTTCCACAAATGCCGCTGCGGCGCCGCCCGCTCAGCCGCCGGTCACGGTCGAAGGAACGCCGATGATTACGCCGCAAATGCTGGCTGATTTTTTCCAGCAACTTGCCGCAGGGACCAATGCCCCGGTGGCCGCGCCTTCGGCCGGTCCTTTTGTGCCGCCGCTGCCGCCGTCCAGTTCCGCCACCTACCGGAGCCGTTGAGATGAAGCGCCTCATTGCCACTCACCTGTTGCTCGGGATTCTATTGGCTGTGGCGTGGCCCGCCGCAGTACGCGGAGACGCCGCCACGACTGCATTGCTTGAGGCCGTGGATGCTCCAATCAAAGCCGCGCACTCTCCCAACGATTACACTGGAGGAGTTGCGGATGCGGCCTTGCGTGAGACCGCCGACGCGTTGGCCACGACGAATCTGCTTTCGAAGAAAACCTCCAGCACGGGACAGAGCGCGCAGGAACTGGCCGGCTGGCGGGAAAAGATCGAGGTGGCGCGGCGGCTGCGGTTGCAACGGCTTTATGCCGAAGCCACGCCGACGTTAATCGCGGCGGTCTTGACCAATACACCGGATGAAATCAAGCGCACCGCTTTGCTGGAACTCGCGATCATCGCCCAAGAGGAAAATCATCTTTCGCGTGCGCAGCAGATTTTCGCGCAGTATCTCACCAAGTGGCCGGACGATCCGACCACGCCCGAGGTGCTGTTGCGCCAGGGATTGATCCTGCGTCAGATAGGATTGAACAACGCGGCGTTGACGAAGTTTTACGCGGTGATGACCAGTTCGCTCGTGTTGAAGGCGGAGAAGCTGGAATACTATCAACGGCTCGTGCTCCAGGCGCAGACGGAGATCGCGGATACATATTTCCAGCAAGGCAAGTTTCGGGAGAGCGCGGATTTCTTTTCCCGGCTGCTCAAGCTGGATTCGCCGTTGCTGAACAAGCCGCAGGTCCACTTCAAGCTGGTGCGTTCATTGTCGGCCCTGGGTCGTCACGAAGAGGTCACGTTTCAAGCTTATAATTTTCTCGGCCGTCACAGCGACGCGGTGGAACAGCCCGAGGTGCGTTTCTATCTTGCGACGGCGTTAAAGGCGCTGGGTCGCAATAACGATTCGCTCCAGCAGGTTTTGTTGCTGTTGCTTGCGCAGAAAGATCAGCGGCGCGCGCATCCTGAAACGTGGGCTTACTGGCAGCAGCGCACAGGCAACGAAATCGCCAACCAGCTTTACAAGGAAGGCGATTATCTGCGCGCGCTGGAAATTTATTCCGGCCTCGCGGCGTTGAACACGAACGTCAGTTGGCAACTGCCCGTGTGGTACCAAATCGGTCTCACGTTCGAACGATTGCAACAACCCGCGAAGGCGCTGGGGCAATACGAGCAGGTCGCGCGGCGCGAGCCGGAGATTGGCACGAATGCGTCGCCGACCCTGCGCACCGTTCTCGACATGGCCCGCTGGCGCCAACAGTACCTCGGCTGGCAAACCAATCTTGAAACACTGGCCCGTCCGATGCGTTCGGCGCGAGTCACGACAGAACCCAATTCACAACCATGAACTTCTCCGCCGAAAACATGCAGCGCGATTTGCAAACCTACGCCGCCCTGTGCGACGAAATGCTGGCGCTGGCCGCGCACGAAAATCAGACCTTGCGCGAGAAGGAGAATTTTTCTCCCGGCGCGCACGATGGCCGGCGGAAAGAATTGCTCTCTCGCCTCGATCAGTCCCTCGGATCGTTGCGGACACATCGGACGGCATGGCAAAATCTTCCTGCGTCCGAACGTTCGCGGCATGCGGACGTTTCCCGGCTGATCGGCACCACGCAGCAGCTTGCGATGAAGGTGATCGTATTGGATCGCGAGAACGAGCAAGGGCTGTTGCGCCGCGGCCTGGTGCCCGCGCGCCACCTTGCGACGATGCAGCACGCGCGGCCGACCTACGCCGCCGGAGTGTATCAACAGCATCGCGCAGCCAGTTTTGCGTAGGTGTAAACACTTTCGGATTCTGGGGGTTTAACCTCATCCAAATTTGCCGGGTACTTGTCGTCTAATGACGGCATGGCACCGAATGCAGCATCTCGACCCAAGGGCAACAATTGTTGTCGTGCGGAATTTTTTTCTCCTTTCCTCCAACGCGTCTTCGTTCCCTGAACCCCAAACAAAACTATGCCCATCGAAAAAGTTATCATCGTCGAGGATGAACCGATCATGCTCAAGTACCTTGAGCAGCAATTGCGCAGTCGCCGTTATGACGTGGCGGGAGCGGCCACGATCGCCGCAGCGAACGAGTGCTTGGCCAAGGACAATTTCGATCTGATGCTGGTGGACGTGCGCCTGCCGGATGGCGACGGCACGGAACTTTTGAAGAGCCTGCGCGAGAAACCGGATCGGCCGCTCGTCATCATGACCACGGGCCACGCCTCCGTGGAATCCGCGGTCGAGTGCATGAAGAATGGTGCGTTCGATTACCTGATTAAGCCGTTCACGAGCGATCAACTCGCCATCACGCTCAAGCGCGCCGAGGAATTCACGCAGTTGCTGAAGGTGAACCAGTTTCTGAGCGCGAAGGACGATGAGTCCACCGGTTACGAAATGCTCGGGCGCAGCGTCGCCATCGAAAATCTCCGGCAATTGATCCGCCGCGTGGCGCGAACGCAGGCGACTGTGCTGGTGCAGGGTGAAAGCGGCACTGGCAAGGAACTCGTTTCGCGCATGCTCTACAAGGAAAGCCCGCGCGCTGATGCGCCGTTCATCAAGCTGAACTGCGCGGCGATTCCGGAAAATTTGATCGAGAGCGAATTGTTCGGGCACGAGAAAGGCGCGTTCACCGGCGCGTTGAGCAAGCGCGAGGGGCGATTCGAACTGGCGCACGGCGGAACAATCTTGCTCGATGAAATCAGCGAAATCTCGCCGGCGATTCAGGCCAAGCTGCTGCGCGTGTTGCAAGAGCGGGAACTCGAGCGCGTGGGCGGCAATCGCACCATGAAAGTGGATGTGCGCGTCATTGCCACCACGAACCGCAAGCTCGAGGAAAGCGTCGAGCGCAAGGAATTCCGCCAGGATTTGTACTTTCGCCTCAATGTCGTGCCGATTCACGTGCCGCCGCTGCGTGAGCGCCGCGAGGACATCATGTTTCTCGCCGAGCAATTCATGCAGCGTTTCATCCGCAAGCACGGCGTGCGAGTGAACGGGTTCGCAGGCACCGCTCGCACGGCCTTGGAGGCGCACTCTTGGCCGGGCAACGTGCGCGAGCTGCAAAATGTCGTCGAGCGCGCCGTGATTCTTTGCGGCGATGGGCACCTCATCGAACCAGAACATCTGGGGCTGACGATTACGGCCTCGAACGCGCCCGTGTCCGAGCAAACCGTGACTCGCTCGCTGGCCGCGACGGACACGATCGTGGCCCGGAGCGTGACGAAAGAGGAAATGCCGACCTTGGCGGAATTGGAACGACGCCACATCCTGGCTGCGTTGGAACATTGCGCTGGGAACCGCACGCACGCAGCGCGGATGCTCGACATTTCAATCCGCACGCTGCGCAACAAGCTCAATGAGTACAATGGCGCCGCCGCCGGTGAAGAGCCCCAACTGGCCGCGGCTGGCTGAGACGGCAAAAGAATCCGGACGAATTTCGTAAACATCGCGCTTTTTCCGCCGATAACAGGCGTGATGAAAGGATCTCAGAGCAAGGAGCCCGCAACATCATGCGGGCCACTGCCTCTCGCAGGCACGACGTCTTCAACAGCTTGCTCCCCAA
This sequence comes from Candidatus Limnocylindria bacterium, assembly GCA_035489355.1. Lineage (GTDB taxonomy): Bacteria > Verrucomicrobiota > Verrucomicrobiia > Limisphaerales > SIBH01 > JANNGC01. Next base: position 8,273 of record DATHKK010000471.1, on the reverse strand, counting down.
CCCCGGCGCGCGCCAAAAGGCGGATTCTCTTTGTCGATGATGAACCCTCCATCCTCGAGTTCTACGGCATGATGTTCAAACGCCAGCAGGCGGACTGGGAATTGGAATTTGCTGAGAATGGCCGCAAGGCGCTGGCCATGGTGGCTGGCTCGACCTACGACGCCGTGGTGTCGGACATGCGGATGCCCGAGCTCAATGGCGCGGAACTGCTCTGCGAAGTGTCGCGCCTCCAGCCGCGCGCGGCCCGATTCATCATTTCAGGATTCAGCGACCGCGAACAAGTGATGCGGTGCCTTCCCGGCACGCACCAATTTCTGTCCAAGCCTTTCAACATGAGCGACCTGACGAACAAGGTGGTGCGCTCGATGGAGGCGAACGACTGGCTGGCGAGCGACGCGGTGCGCTCCGTCGTGGCCAAGCTCTTTGCCCTGCCCAGCCTGCCGTCCTCCTATTTTCAAATTCTGCACGAGATCAATTTGCCTTACGGCCAGGCGGAAAATGTCGGCGCCATCATCGAGCGTGATCCGGCCATGACGGCGAAGCTGCTCCAGTTGGTCAACTCGGCGTTCTTCGGATTGCCCCGTAGCATCAGTAATCCCACTGAGGCGGTGATGCACCTGGGCATGGAAACCGTGCGCTCGCTGGCGCTGGGCATCCAGATCTTCTCGCAGTTTGAGCCTTTGGGCGATCTTCAGTTTCCGCTCGCGCTGCACATGAAGCATTGCCTGAAGACGGCGAATTCCGCGCGGTTGATCGCCCGCATGGAAAGCTCGGATTCCAGCGTGGCGGATGATGCTTTTGCCGCCGGCCTGTTGATGGATATTGGCCTGTTGGTGATCGTGCAGAACCTGCCTCAGGCGTTCACAGAAGCGCGTGAACTTTCCCGCTCCAAAAAAATTCGCATGTGGGAGGCGGAGCGCGAGGTCCTCGGTGTGACGCACGCGGAAATCGGCGCTTATCTGCTGGCCTTGTGGGGACTGCCCTTGCCGATCGTCGAAGCGGTGCTGCACCACCATCAGCCCGGCCGTTGCCGCAATCAGGAGTTCACCCCGCTGACCTGTGTGCATGTCGCCAATGCCTTGGAACACGAGCATCCGGTCAACGAACCGTCGTTCAACACGTCGGAGGTCGATGCTCCGTATCTCGACGAACTCGGCCTCACCGACAGCTTCCGGCAATGGCAGGAAATGGTGGCGGAAGCGCGCACGTCGTCCGGCGCTAACTGAGCGCCTGCCCCCTTAGTTCACCGTTCACCTTTGCCGGGCGACGGACTTGAATGGGCAAAATTTTCCTCCTTCCGCACGCTGGCAGCCGCGAAAACGGCCAGTTTCTCCACATCCAGTGAAATGCAACTGATGGCACCTGCGCTGCTAAACAGCGTTTTGAGTTATGATCGAAGCGTTGTTCAATCAGCCGGGATACCTCGCCGCGCAGCGGATGCTGGATGCGGCCGTGGTGCGCCATGAGGCCATCGCGAGCAACATTGCCAACCAGGAAACGCCCAACTACAAGCGCCTCGACGTCGCCCCCAATTTTTCCGCGCAACTGAACAGCGCGCTCGCCAGCAAGGACGCCGGGCAACTCAAATCGTTGCAGCCGAGGCTGGCCGTGGATACGAGTGCCACATCGCCCAATCGCGATGGCAACACCGTGAACATCGAGCAGGAGTTGCTGGCCATGAACCAAAACCAGATCGTTCACACGCTCGAAACCCAGCTTGTGACCGGCACCTTGATGAAGCTCCGTCTCGCCATCACCGGACGCTCAGGCTGATTATGATTTCCTTTCTTCCAGGTGTGAATGCCTCCGCCAGCGCGCTCGAAGCAGAACGCGCGCGGCTCGACGTGATCTCGCAGAACATCGCGCACGCGAACACTACGCGCGGACTCGATGGCAAGCCGTATCAGCGCCAGACCGTGGTATTCGAGTCCATGCTGCGCAACGCGGCGGATGGATCGATCGGCATCCCGGAAGTCCGCGTCTCGGGCATTCTCAAGGACGCGCGCCCGCCTCGACTCATTTTCAATCCCGGCCATCCCGACGCCGACCGCGAAGGCATGGTCGCGATGCCGAACGTGAACATTCACGAGGAGATGGCAGACATGATTGTGGCCTCGCGAGCGTTCGAGGCAAACCTCGCCGTGATCAAAAACTCACGCATGCTTGCGCTCCAAGCGCTCTCGATCGGCAAGAGATAATTGCGCGCCATGAACCCACTCTCTTCCATCCGCCAGATCATCCCGAGCGCCGGCCAAATGCCGATGCCAGGCGCAGGCGCGATTCCGGTTGCGGAGTTGGAGAAACTGGCGAGCACCGGTGAATTGCCAAAGCTTTCCGGCTCACAGAACAGTTCATCTTTCTCCGGCGTGCTGGAGAAAATGGTGAGCGAGGTGAACCAAAAGCAAGCCGCCGCCGGCCAGTCCGTGCATGACTTACAAAACGGCCAGACCGCTTCGCTGCACCAGACGATGATCGCGCTTGAAGAAGCCAGTGTGTCATTTCAGCTCATGGTCGAAGTGCGCAACAAGGTCCTCGAATCGTATCAGGAACTGATGCGGATGCAGGTGTGACATTTGAAGCGCTCCAACTTTCTCAATGAATCAGAACCTCGCAAAACTCGGCTCACAACTCACGGCCATTTGGAAACAACTCGGGGCCGCCCAACGGCTCAGCGTCGTCATCGCCACGGTCGGCGTTGTCGGCGGCCTCGTTGGTCTCGCGCTGTGGACCAGCCGCATCGATTACGCGCTGCTCTACGGCAAGCTCTCAGACTCCGAATCGTCGCGTGTTATCGCGGCGCTCGATGAGGCGAAGGTGCCGTACAAGATCGGCACGGGCGGCAGTTCGATCTCGGTTCCCACGGCCAAGGTCCACGTGATGAGAATGCAACTCGCGGGCAAGGGAATTCCCCGCGGCGACGGCGTCGGCTTTGAGATTTTCGACAAGCCGAACTTCGGCATTTCCGACTTCGTGCAGCGCGCCAATTACGTCCGCGCCGTGCAAGGCGAACTGGCGCGAACGATTTCGCAGCTTGATGAAATTGAATCCGCCCGCGTGATGATCGTCGTCCCGGAAAACCGTTTGCTCGTGGACAAGGACAAACATCCGACTGCTTCCGTCTTTGTCCGCGTGCGCGGCAATGGCCAGCTTCCGCCTCAGTCAATCAACTCGATTCGGTTTCTCGTGGCCAACGCGGTGGAAGGCTTGCGCGCCAACTTCGTCACCGTCGTGGACAACATGGGCAACGTGCTCTCGGAGAACATCGAGAACGATTCGCTGGTTGGATTGACCACGACGCAACTCGCCGCGCGCCGCAATCTCGAACAGTACCTCGCGAAGAAAACCGAGAGCCTGCTGGAAAAAGTCCTCGGCCCCGGCCAGGCGCTCGTGCGCGTCGCGGCGGAGATCAATTACGACACGACCATGCGCACGGAAGAAAAGTTCGATCCGGATGGCCAAGTCGTGAAGAGCCAGACCAAGGACGAAGAGAACAACGACACCACGAGCACTTCGCCTGCGACGCCCGTCGGCATCACCACCAACACGGGTGAAACCAATGCGGCGACGGTCAGCGCGCCGGTGACGACCACGCGCAACAAAAAGAACACCGGCACGACGGAGTACGAGATCAGCAAGAGCACGAGCAATGTCACGCAGCTCGCGGGCGGGATTAAGCGCCTCACCGCGGCCGTCACGGTGGCGGCGCGCTTCGAAGGCGCGGGCGCCGAACGCAAGATGGTGCCGCGTTCGACTGAGGATTTGGACAAGTTGCGCCGCATTGTGCAGAGCGCGCTCGGGGTCGAGCAAGGCAGCGGACTCGCAAACAATAATCAAATCACGCTCGAAGAATTACCGTTCAACGATCAGTTCGCGGGCGAAGTCGTGCAGCAACTCGATAAGCAGCAGCGCACGGATTTCTGGATGAACATCGGCAAGACGGCGATCTACCCTGTGCTGGCCGTCGTGTTCATCGTGATTCTTCTGCGCCTCTTCAAACGCACGCCGGTCGAGGACATCCCGATTGGCGTTCCGCTCGGGCAAGCGCAACACGGCAATGGTCATGGGAATGGAGGCGGCAATGGCCACGGCAAACCGTTCACGATTCAGAAACCGGCGTTCAGCGGCGTCGTGACCGTCGATGTGCTCAACCAGTTGATGAAGGAAAATCCCGACAACATGACGCAGGCCATCCGCAACTGGATCGCGCGCGACAAAACGGAGCAAAACTAAATGGCCTCCCCCGCATCAACACCACGCGACGAGGTCAGCCCGGAAGCGGAATTCTCGACCATGTCCAAGACGCAGAAGCTCGCGGCGTTTCTCGTCATGCTGGGGCCTGAAGCAGCCGCGCACATCTTGAAGAGTCTTTCGCCCAACGACGTGGACGCGATTTGCACCGAGATGGCGAAGCGCGAAACGGTGCCGCAGGATCTGCAGAAACAGATTCTCCAGGAGTTTTCTCCCGTGGCCATCGAAGCAGGGACCGCGGTCCGTGGCGGACTGGAATTCACCCGTACGACTTTGGAAAAAGCGGTCGGCCAGTTCCGCGCGAACGACGTGATCAACCGCGTCGCTCCGGTGCGCGCGCCGTTGCCGGCAACGCATTGCATCGATGAAATGGAGTCGCGCCAGCTTTTGAATCTCGTCTGCCACGAACAGCCCCAAACGATCGCGCTGGTACTGAGCTATCTGAACCCGGAAAAGGCGGCGCAGCTTTCGGATCTGTTGCCTAGCGACCTGCGCGATCAAGTGATCGCGCGCCTCGCTACGCTGGAACCGACGCCGGTCGAAGTGGTCGAAAAGGTGATCGAGGTGTTGCGTGGCAAAGCCGGCGCCCGGCAGACGCGCGCGTTGAACCAGACTGGCGGTGTGACGACTGCGGCGGAAATTCTCAACGCCATGGATCGTTCGCACAGCAAGGCGCTGTTGTTAAATCTCGAGAAGAGTAATCCCGATCTCACACGCGCCATTCGGCAGAAGATGTTTACCTTCGAGGACCTGCTGGCCATCGAAGTGTCGGTGCTTCAGCAAGTGTTGCGTGACGTGGACATGCGCGACCTGGCGCTGGCTTTGAAAACGGCGAGCGAGAAGCTCAAGAGTTTGATCCTCGGCAGTGTTTCCAAGCGGGCGGCGGAAGGTGTGCGCGAGGAAATTGCTTTCATGACGACCGTGAAGCCGCGCGACATTGAGGCGGCGCAGACGCGAATCATCGATGCCGTTCGCAAAATCGAAAGCGAGAACGAAGCCACGGAAGGTGAGTCACAGGAGGGACAGAATGCCGTCGCGTGAGGCCATTCAATTTCACGCGCCGCTGCGCGACGTGCGTCTTGGTCGGGCTTTGCCAGAGGAATTCACGGCGCATGTGCATGCGGCGGAGTGCGCCGGTTATCAGCGCGGTGTCGTCGAGGGTGAGCGCGCTTTGAGCGAACAACTGTTGCGCCAGCGCGCGGAACTTTTGGACATGCACAACGGTGCGATCAAGGCGCTGCAAGAAGCTGTTCCCCAAGTAGTGCGCCAGACTGAAGACGCGATGATCTCCCTCGCTTTGGAAATCGCACAGAAGCTGGTCGGCGATTTGCCCATCACGCGCGACATGGTCGCAGCCACGGTGCGCGAAGCGTTGGAGCAAGTAGAGGACACGACAGAGCTCAACGTGCTGCTGCACGCGGATGATTTGGAATTGCTGGGTCCCGACGCGGCGCACGTGGTTGGCCACGCGGGCAGTCACAAGATGCGAATCACCGCCTCGCGCGATGTGACCCGTGGCGGCTGCATGGTGCAGACACGGTTTGGAATCATCGATGCACGGCGGGAAACCAAACTCGCGCGCGTCGCGGAAACACTTGGACTTTCATGATCGCCACCACGCCCATCACCTCGAACAGGCTCACCGCCGCACTCGATCGCCTGAAAGCCGCTCGTGTCACGGAGACGCGCGGGCGCGTGGTGCAGTTGATAGGTCTGGTTATTGAATCTGAAGGGCCGCTCGCGTCCGTCGGTGATGTTTGCCACATCGTTTCCAGGCACGGAACGGAGACGCTGGCGGAGGTCGTGGGCTTTCGGAACCATCATTTACTGCTGATGCCGCTCGGCGAAATCCACGGCATTCATCCGGGCTGCGAAGTGATTGCAACGGGCGCGCCCTTGCGCGTGGCGGTGAGCGATGCGCTTAAAGGGCGTGTCATCGATGGCCTCGGCAATCCGCTCGATGGGCTACCTGCCGTGCAGAGCCGTGACCTCGTGAAGCTCCATGTCGCACCGCCGCATCCGCTCCGACGCCAGCGCATCCAGAAAACTTTTCGCACCGGCATCAAGGCGCTCGACACGTTCACGCCGTGTGGACGCGGGCAACGCCTGGGAATTTTTGCCGGCAGCGGCGTCGGCAAATCGACGTTGCTCGGCATGATGGCCAGCCAGGCCGAAGCGGACGTGAACGTCATCGCGCTGATAGGCGAACGTGGACGGGAAGTGCGCGAGTTTCTGGAAAAAGATTTGGACGAAGCCGGCCGCAAGAAATCCGTCGTCATCGTGGCGACCTCCAACGAGCCGGCGCTCGCCCGCCTGAAGGGCGCGTTCCTCGCGATGGCCGTGGCGGAATACTTTCGCGACCTCGGACAGAACGTGCTGCTGATGATGGATTCGGTGACGCGCTTCGCGATGGCGCAGCGTGAAATTGGGCTGGCCGTGGGCGAGCCGCCGGCCACGCGCGGCTACACGCCTTCTGTTTTTTCTCTGCTACCGCAATTGCTCGAACGCGCCGGCACAAGCGATCGCGGCGCGATCACCGGGCTGTTCACCGTGCTCGTCGAAGGCGATGACATGAATGAACCGGTGGCGGACGCAGTGCGATCGATTCTCGACGGACACGTTGTTCTCTCGCGCGAACTGGCGACGCAAAATCATTATCCCGCGATTGATGTGCTGGAGAGCGTGAGCCGGCTGACGCGTGAGCTACTCGATGGGCGTCAACTCGAACTCGCGGGCCGCGCGCGCGAGCATCTCGCGGTTTATCGGAAGAACGCGGATCTGGTGACGATTGGCGCGTACGCGGCGGGGAGCAATCCCGCGCTGGACGCCGCGATCAAGTTGCACGAGCCACTGCGGAAGTTTTTACGCCAGGGGATGCACGAAGGATTCACGACGGAGCAAAGCTGGCAGGCGCTTTCTGAAACGATTCAATCCACCAGCGCACCGACCAGACCCACCAAATGAAACAATTTCGATTTACTCTCAGTGCCGTGCGCGAGTTGCGCCAGGCGGAAGAACAGGACGCGCAAAAGGTCTTCGCCGCGGCGGTGCGCGCTTGCGAAGAGACGGCGGCCCGGCTGGCGATGCTCGAAAACGATTTGCAGAACGCGTGGCAGCTGTTGCGTGGGGGTTTTCTCCAGGCGACACGCGCCGATCAAATGGCGCGGGCGCGTTCGTGGTGTTCTGTCCTCGACGAGCGACGCGAGCAACTCGCCGGTGAGTTGAAGAAATGCCAGGACCACGTGGACGCGATGCACAAGCTGTTGCAGATCGCGGCGATGCGGCGCGAAGCGTTGGATCGATTGCTGAAGAAGCAGCGCCACGCGCACGATCGCGAGGCGCAGAGCGAAGAGCAAAAATTTCTCGATGAGATTGCGACGCGCGGCGCGTGGCGCGGAAATACGCAATTGGAGGCCGCATGAAGATTCTTTCCTCAAGCTGGTTCGTCGCTCTGGTTGGCTCGCTGGCCTACCTCGGCACGACGCTGTTTTGTTTTAGCATCGCCAAGCTCGGCACGATTCATCCGACCGCCGTGGCGGAAGAAGATCACGCGATACTCACTGAGTCGTGGGGTTTCAAGAATCCCGAATTGGATCAAATGATCGTGGAGTTGAAGCAGGAAAAGGAAGCGCTGTCGCTGCGCGCGCAACAGCTCAAGGAACTCGAGGCGCGGCTCGCGAGCGAGCGTCAGGAAATCAAGGCCGTGACCGACGCAGTCAGCCGGTTGCAACGCGAGCTGGACCAAAGCGTGTTGCGCATCAAGCAGGAGGAGATTCCGAATTTGAAGAAGCTGGCCAAAGTCCACGCGGCGATGTCGGCGGAAGGCTCGGCAAACATTTTGAAAGAGGAGACCGACGAGGAGATTCTCAAGGTGCTGTTTTATCTCAAGCCCACCGAAACGGGGCCGATTGTTGAAGCCTTCGGAAAGCTCGGCAAAGCGGAGGCGCAACGCGCGGCGCAGTTGACCGAGCGGCTGCGGCGCACGACGGAGAACCCGCCGGAGAAAGCCAAGCCGTGAAGACTGC
>DATHKK010000470.1:0-3236 GCA_035489355.1 Candidatus Limnocylindria bacterium | reverse complement strand
GTCTGGATCAAACCCACATTCACGACATGCGGCTTTTTCGGCGGCAAAGGTTCGAGGACAGCTTCGGAAAGTTTGTGGCCAGACGCGACGCGCCAGCGGGAAGGCTTGGAACTCATCAGGCAAGACGAACAGTTTTTTTGGTGGAACGTGTGTTTCGCGTGGTGCGCGTTGCCGTGCGCGTCGCGGTACTGGTGCGCGCCACGCGCACGGTTCTGTCGATGACGCGTGTGCCTCCTTTGCCATTGCGCATCGTTGCTTTCGAATCGAGCCCGAATAGTTCGCGCACGAACTTGCCGAGTGTTTCGTTGGTCGGGCCGTAACCGGAATTGTAAATGTAGAACTCCAAATCGTAGAGCAGCTCATCGGCGGTGCCGTAGCGTTGCTTCAAATCGCGCGCCAGCGAGCGCTGCAAAATCGTGTTCAGCTTTTCGTCCACGCGCTTGTCGAGTTTCCGAAAATCAGGGATCGCCATCTTCATCACACGTTCGCGGGACTCTTCGGCTGTGATGCCCTTGAAAATATTTTTGCCCAAAAGCAGATGGGCCAGCACCACACCGACGGAAAAAAGATCTGAACGTTTGTCCGTGATCTGAAAATCCGCCTGCTCCGGACTCATGTAATCTGCCTTGCCGGCGACGACCTCGCCTTCCTTGTCCGTGAGAAACCCGGCCGCTTTCGCCACGCCGAAATCCATCAGCTTTACGTCCCCTTCGAAGGCGATCATGATGTTCTTCAAGCTCACGTCGCGATGGACAATGCCGAGCGTCTTGCCATTCTTGTCCGTCTTGCTGTGCGCATAAGCCAGGCCGCGGCAAATCCGGCTCGCGATAAAAACAGCCAGTTCCTGCGGCAACTTTCTATTCTTGTCGCCGACCTGTTGTAGGAACTGCTCGAGGTTCACGCCATTGATGTACTCCATCGCGATGTAGTAAATGCCGTTCAGCTCGCCGAGCTGGTAGGTCTGGACAATGTTGGTGTGAATCAAGTCCGCCACGAGTTTCGCTTCGCCGATAAAATTTTCGATGAACTCTTTCTGCGTGGCGAAGTTCTGGCGGATGACTTTGATCGCGACGCGTTTCACGAAGTTGCGCGCGCCGTGCTGCTCGGCTTCGTACACGATGCCCATGCCGCCCTCGAAAATTTTGCGCACGACTTCGTATCGCTGCTCGCCGCGAATGGAAAAAAGGCTGGCCATGACGGCGCATGTTCTGGAAATGCACGGTCAAGTCAAGCTTGGGCTGGGGTGCGAAAACCCTCGATTTTACTGCGAAAATTTTCAGAAAATCTCTTGCGCCACTTCTTCGACTGGCTTTAATACGCACCGAGTCGCGCGACTCAACGCACGAACAACAAAACAAAATAACCAGTAACAACAATATGGCAAAAGCTCTCTCCAAGTCACAAATCGCGGCGGCCATCGCCGACAAAAACGGGATCACCAAGCGCCAGGCAACCGAGATCCTCGAGTCCATCGCTGACCTCGCCTACAAAAATGCGAAGAACAGCTTCACGCTTCCCGGCCTCGGCAAGCTCGTGTTGGTCAATCGCAAGGCGCGCATCGGACGCAATCCCGCCACCGGCGAACAGATCAACATTCCGGCCAAGCGCGTGGTGAAGTTCCGCGTGGCGAAAGCGGCCAAGGATTCCATCCTCGGCGCCAAGTAATCACTTCGGTTCTCACTAAGGGCACTCTGCACGTCAGAGTGCCTTTTTTATTTTGAGCGATGAAGTAGATGAGGTTCGCCAATTCATGAAAATCGCCATCGTCGGGTGCGGCGCGCTGGGCAGCTACTACGGCGCAAAACTCTGTCGTGATGGGCAGGAAGTTCACTTCCTCTTGCGCAGCGACTACGACGTCGTGCGCCGGCGCGGCGTATTCATTCGCAGCCCGGAAGGAGATTTTCACGTCAACCCCAGGTGCGCGCGGACGCCGGAACAGATTGGCCTTTGCGACGTGGTGCTGATCGGATTGAAGGCCACCGCCAACGATGCGTTTCCAAAACTGTTGCCGCCGCTGGTGGAACCAAACACCGCGATCGTGACGTTGCAAAACGGCTTGGGCAATGAAGAGCAACTCGCGAAGATTTTCCCGCCATCTCAAATTCTCGGCGGACTTTGCTTTGTCTGCCTCAACCGTCTTGAACCAGGAGTGATTCAGCATCTCGCGCACGGGCGGATTGTGCTCGGAGAATTCTCAGGCTGGCCTGAGCCGCGCACGCACGACGTCGCCACAGCGATCCGCCACAGCGGCGTGCCGTGCGAAGTGACGGACAACTTGCGCCGGACGCACTGGCAAAAACTGGTCTGGAACATTCCCTTCAACGGACTCGGTGTGGCGAGCGCCGCGGGATACGAGGCCGTGGTCGCCGGGGAATTGAATCCGAACGCGCCGCTCACAGCATGCTTCACCACGGATAAACTGCTCGATGAAACTCGCTGGAAAACTCTGGTGCGTGAATTGATGCTCGAAGTCATCGCCACGGCCAATGCGATGGGACTGCACATCGCCGAAGATTACGCGGAGTTTCAAATTGCGCGCACGCGTGACATGGGAGCTTATCGAGCATCCACGCTAATTGATTTCGAACGCGGCCAGACGCTGGAGCTTGAAGCGTTGTTCTTGGAACCGCTGCGTCAGGCGCGTGCTGCTGGAGTAACAGTGCCTCGCCTGACTGCGCTGTGTGCCGTGCTTTCACGGCTCGACGCGCGACGTCAGAGCTGACCGTACTCTTGCCACCGCGTGAGTCGTGAACGTAACTTCGGCGCGCCGTCGTGCCGCGGAAGATTGTCCGCGGCCCCGGCAACAAATTCACAAATCAAATATTCATGAGTGTTCGCGTTCGTTTTGCTCCAAGTCCCACCGGCTATCTCCATATCGGTGGAGCGCGCACGGCTTTGTTCAATTGGCTCTACGCCCGTCATGTCGGCGGCACGTTCGTCTTGCGCATCGAAGACACGGATGAAGCGCGCAACACGCAGGAAGCAGTCAATGTCATTCTCGAAGGGCTGCGCTGGCTCGGTCTGGATTGGGACGAAGGCCCGGTGACGGCGGACGCGCACGGCGCGAGCAAAGGCCCGCACGGCCCGTACTTTCAGTCGCAGCGCAAGGACATCTACGCACGCCGCGTGCAGGAGTTGAAGGACAAGGGCATGGCTTACGACCACGAGGGCGTCGTTCGCTTTCGCATGGAGCGCGCGCCGATCGTCATTCCTGATCTGGTGGTGGGCGATGTGAC
>DATHKK010000469.1:0-7412 GCA_035489355.1 Candidatus Limnocylindria bacterium | reverse complement strand
CCCGCGAAGGGCGACAAACAGTTCAAGCGCGCACTCGAACTCAAAGCGAAGCGGACCGTGCGCCTGGAGCGCGGCGCGGATGGAGTGCTCACGGCCAGAGTGAAGGATCTCGTCACGCGTGAAGAAACCATCTGCGCGCCGGAGATCGTCCTGTAACGCGCTGCCAGTTTGCAACTGGCAGGGCAGCGAGAACACGGAGCGGCAGTAGTTTTTTTGTGATCACTTGCCGGCGTGAGTTGCATCTGCCGGTTGCAAACCGGCAGCACGGCGCGACGGCACGCTGCTATTTCACCAATCGGAAAAAGCGGTTGCTGCTGATGGCTGAGGCGGACGGACTGTTCGTCTGCATGGCTGGCCGCCATGGGCCGGTCACGAGATCGGCTTCCTCCAAACCGAAGGTCGCGTCGTTCCAGTAGAGCACTGCGTCCGTTCCGAGCCGCGACAAATTCACGCGCGGCGGCGCGGGCGCGACAGGCGCGGGCAGGGCCTGCAATTCCAAATCCCAAACGACATCGCTCGATGTAGCCCCCGATTGGTGGACCTGCACGGCGATGACATTGGTGCCTGGGCGAAGAAACGAAGCTGCTGCGTTGTTGGTCAGAAAACGGAGACTGGTGGTGTTGGGAGAAATGTTCGCGCTCGCGAAGGTGTTTGCGGTGATTGGATCGCCGGGCATGTTGCTCCGAAATACTTCGTTGCTGTTCACGTAAACGATGCAGCCATCATCGCGTTGATAGCGGAACTGAAGGGTCGCGAAGTCGGTCGGGTTCGTGACGACGATGCTCCGGCGAAAATAGGCATTGGTGATTTGACGCGTCGTGTTCACGCCGTTGACTTGCACGAACTTTCGAATCGTGGTCGTGAACGAAATGTCATCCGCGAATCCCAGCCGGGCCACGCCATTGCTCCACGCGCTGTCGTCAAAATTCGTGCCGCGCCAGGCCGCGCCTTGCTCTGAACCATTGTCCAGATATGTCCAGCTTCCCCCGAGCGAAGAGAGCACAACAGGAGGAGCCGCGTTGGTGGCAGCGGCCAACTGCTGGAACAACAGGACCGGCTTCCCAGTCACATCCGCGTTCTGTGGATTCAACAGCGCGATGCGCAACACTCCGTTCATGTTGGTCGGCGCGGGAATGAATCGCCGCGTTAGTCCCGCGGGAAACAACAGCGTGCCAGCGGTGTGCGTGCCATCCGTGCCGTCAATATCGTAATCGACGGCAACCTCATTCGTGCAATGACGGCTCAAGCCCACGGGAATGCCATCGGGAAACTGCGAGAGGGAAGTTCCACGCGCGCCGAAGCCGACACCGACGCGGGCCACGCCGCCGACCGATGACAGCCGCCAGCCATCGGTCGCAGGATTCCACAGCGTGTTGTTCGGATAATTCGTGTCGAGCACACTCACGAAATTGTTGCTCACGAAAAATTGCCCGTACGCATTCGTCCAGCCGGAGCTGCGCCAGTTGAATCCAAAGAGGTTACGATGATTGTAAATGGAAATGCAATTGGTGGCCGTCATGAATCCAGGATACCCATTGCCGATGGATTCATAATTGTCGCCGTGCCGCACTCCGGATTGGTTGGCGCCGAAAAAACACAACTCCACGCGGCCCGTCGGACCGAATGCGCTGGAACCTGGACCGTAGCCATCTTCAATCCCCTGACCGCAGTCCAAATAGACGGTTCGGTACGCGGTGGTGTTTTTCAGCCCGGACAGCGAATTGCCCTCATGGAAAACGCTTTCAAACCAACATTTTTCGTAGTGAAGCCGCGCCAAGCCGTCGCCGCCTGAGTCAATCCCGTCGTCCTTCGTCCAGCCAAGGAGTGTGTTGGTAAAGAAATGATTGCCGCTCACGAGGTAAAGCGCATCGTTGTCGCCATCGACGAAGTTCACCGTGTCGTCCGGGCATTCGATGAACGCGCTGTCGTTCACCGTAAAGTTCGCGCCGGTGTATTCCCCGCCAGTCGTGGCACGCTGCATGAGAAACCGCGTGAAGGTGAATGTGCCGCCGCTGTAAGCGTGGCCGAGCTGGCCGGCGAGGAAAATGGCCGCCGAGTCTGACAGCGAGATCGTCGGCGCATTGTCCACGAGAAGAAGGCATTGCTCAGGACGATGGCCTGCGCCCCCGGTTGGATTCGCGCCGCTGGCGATGAAAATGGCACCAGTGGCACTCAATGATCCGCTGCTGGTCCGCATGAAGAAACCTCCCCACGGTTGGGCGCGTGAGTTGGGCATGAAAATCACCGGCTCCTCAACACTGCCATTGATGACCACTGCGCCATTGTTGGTGATGTTCACCCCGGAGTTGAGCAACACAATCGCGCCGGCGCCAATAGTCAGCGAACTGCCCGTGGGAATCGCCAGGTGATCGGTCACGCGCATCCGCGACTGCGCTGGCCAGGTCGTGATACCGCTGAGTGTGCCAGAGACATTCGTCCAAACAGTGCCTCCTTGTAGAACAATCAGCTTGTTCGTCGAGATACCGTCGACCGACAGCATGGAGGACAACAGTCCAGCCGGTTGATTGCTGCTTAAGAAACCCGAGCCAACGCCACGTTTAAGTTGGATCGGGTTTTGTCCCGCTGCTGTCAAAACGCCATTGGCCCGCACCGCGTGGTTGTCGTCGTCCACGACCCAGGCCACGACGGGGATTTCGTAACCGGTGGGAAAAGTTGTGGGCGTGAGCACCCGCAGTCGTGCACCAACGAATTCGCTGGGCGAGGATTGGATTGCAGGGAACGGCACGTGCGGCGGCAAACCCCATTCCGTTCCACCGCGTTCGCTCGCGCGGACGATAAAACGCACATATTGGCTGGTCACGGCGCTGGTCGTCTGGTTCGTCGCGTCCACGCGCAATTCGTAAAAGTCAGGTTTGTTGACGACCACCGGCGTGCCGGTGGCGATTGGGTTCCAGTTCAATGTCGCGTTGTAGCTGTAGTTGGCCTGGATGTTGATGGTGAACGTCACGGAGTCGGCGTAAGGGCTGGCTTTGTCCGTCACGCCACTGATCGTGAACTGGGCCAGGACGGCCGATGGCCAGAGCGCGCATATACCCCACAAACGGAACCAGGCGGCGATATTCATAAGCGGTGAAAGGCCTACGTGTAGCAGCGTTTGAAATTCCGCGCGATGAGTTTCTGCGCGAACGGCGGTTTCAGTTTATGGGATTGACAGTGAAACGCTGACGCGCGACTCCATCCGGTCGTTCTCGCAGTGACGTGCCGTCAGGACGGAAGCGTAGGCGCATCCGCGCGGCCGCCGTTCGAGGAGGTGTTCTTGAGAGGAAGATAAATATTGTAACGGCTGTCCTCGAACTGCAGCACGACTTGCACGTCGAACACATGGCCTTCGCAGCAGAATCGCAGCGCGTGATTGCTGGATTGGAAACGATGCCCGTTCCCGGATTCGCGCTCCCACGTGCCGTCCCCCGCGAGGAACGAGCCATCGGCGATACGCTGGACTAAGACATTCATACAATGTTTTCAGGCCAATCACGGCGCGGATTTTCGCCGTAGTCCAAAAGCAAGACGCAGCAGTGTCAGCGGTGCGGCTTACTTCGGAACCACGGTGCGCGAGGAGGCAAGGAAAGAAAATGCGTACGAGTACGGATTTTTTAACTGCCGTGTTCGCTCATCCAGGAGCTTGCTCACTTATGAACGAAGGCTGTCCCGCTCGTTGATTTCTTGGGACCAAAGATGAACGAAGCTTTGGCGATTCGGCCTTGATGCACTTCGTAGATGGCGATCAATTCGATTGTGCCGGCACCTTCCGGGAAAGTACGCGTCACGGTTTCCAGATCGATCACTACCTGATCCATGACCATGCGTTGCAGGAGCGTCGCCTGCAGATTTGGCTCTTGGAACCGCGCCCTGAATCGCTCCCGGATTTCCGCTGCCCCGCTGGCCAGCAGTTTTGACGGATACTCGAATTGCTGCGCATTTTCCGCGTAGGTTCCCATGATGGCGTCCACGTCATGTGCGTTGTAGGCGTCGAGCTGCCTTTGCACGAGTGACGCAGCGTCCTCTTCGCGCAGCTTTGGTTCAGGGACGATCTTCATCGGTGGACTGTGCGGGATCGAAACAGCGGTGGGAACTCTTCTTTCGACGATGATAAGCCGAATTCAGGCTCGTTATTGATGGCAGGCAAACTTTTTGGACAACTCCGGAAGCGCGGAGGAGGCTTTCTCGCGAAGGCGAGAAACGAATCGGCGGGATTATCTCCGCGGTCTCTTCATCAGGTAATCGCGCCCGCTGTCGCGGCGGGTGCTGGAGCTGACTACGACCCATCCATCGGCGGACGTTTTCTTCAGGTCAGGATCCGCGACAGCCAGTTCTTCGGCGTCAGAGAAACGATACTCCCAAGTGACGGAAGTGTTTTCCATCACCAAGGTCGGGCGGCGGGAAGCATTCACGAACGGCGATCGAGATAATTGTTTCATATTGCTGCTGATTTTGGCGCGCGGGCCGCGGTGGAACTTCCGCGGATTCGCGCACCGAATTCCGAGGCGCGAGTATGCTCAGGGTGCCCTGCACCCGTAAGGCTATTCTCCGCCGGTGAGTACCAGAAATCCTTTCGGTAAAAGTACGAATGTGTGGATGCCCGTTCGTGTGAACTCATTCCGCGCCTTGACCCCGGCGCTGGGTTCTGTCGCACTAGCGGCTCACACATGACGCAATTTCTTGCCGCAGCCGCGCCTGCTGCCCAATGGCGGCCATTCATCATTTTGTTCATTTCGGTCGCGCTGATCATTTTCTTGATCACGAAGCTGCGGATGCACGCCTTCGTCGCACTCATTCTCGCGGCGTTTGTGGCGGGTTTCCTGACGCGGGATTACAAGCCCGAAGCGCTGAACAGCATTCCCGCTTCGATGCGCGAAGACGCCAGGTCCAATTCATGGGTGGCGGCCGTGGAACTTTCCTCGATCGAATTCGGCAAAGCGGCGGGCGCCATTGCTATCTCGATCGGACTCGCGTCGATCATTGGCTTGTGCCTGATGGAAAGCGGCGCGGCCGACAAAGTGGTACGGCGCTTCCTCGCGGCGTTCGGCGAGAAACGCGCGGGCCTGGCGCTGCTGGCGAGTACTTACATCTTATCCATCCCCATTTTCTTCGATACAATGTTCATGCTCATGGTGCCGCTGGCCAAGGCGCTGCGACTCCGGACGGGCCGCGACTACATGCTTTACCTGATGTGCATCTGCATCGGCGGCGTGGTGACACACTCGCTGACGGTGCCGCATCCCGGGCCGCTGGCCGCCGTGGACAATCTGCGCCTGGATGCGGGCTTGTCGCTGCTGATCGGGATCACGGTGGGAATTCTCCCCTGCATTTTCGGTTACTTCGTGGCGCGATGGATCAACCGCCGGACCGAAGTCCCGTTGCGTGAAACGCCGGGCACCACGCTCGCTGAACTCAAAGGTATCTCCAGCAAGCCTGAGAATGAGTTGCCTTCCTTCTTCTGGAGCATTCTGCCGGTCATTCTTCCGATTCTGCTCATTACCACCGCGTCATTTTTCAAAATCGTGAAGGGCACTCCGGTGCAGGCCTGGTTTGGCAGCGCCGAAAACTTCGAGGGCTTCGCCCGCATTGCTTACTTCATCGGCCACAAAAATATCGCGCTCGGTCTTGGTACCGTCATCGCGCTGTGGGTGCTGGCGCGGCAACGGCATTTCACCTTCAGCAAACTCGAGCAGTTGATCGGGCCTCCGCTCGAAACGGCCGGCGTCATCATTCTGATCACCGCGGCGGGCGGCGCCTTCGGCGGCATGCTCCGCAATGCGGGTGTTGGCGATGCCATCGGGGCGCTGGCCAAAGATTACTCGATCAACTTGATCGTGCTCGCGTGGCTGACCGCCGCCGTCATACGCATTGCGCAAGGCTCGGCGACGGTGGCCATGCTCACGACGTCCGCCATTGTTTGGGACATGATCCATCCGGGGAACGAAGTGCCGGCGGGGCAATTGACGGCCACCATCGGCGCCAGCCTCGGCTTTCATCCGATGTATCTGTTTCTCTCGATCGGCTTCGGCGCGTTTTGCTGTTCGTGGATGAATGACAGCGGCTTCTGGGTGGTGAACCGTCTCAGCGGCATGACTGAAAAGGAAACGCTCAAAAGCTGGACCGTGATGTTGACCGTTACTTCGGTGATGGGCCTCATTCAAGTCTTCGTGCTGGCGAAGCTGCTGCCGCTAGTTTGAATTTGCCCTGCTTGAGGTGAAGCGGATTGAACGGCTTGCCACGCCTACAAGTTCGTCAGCGTTCCTCAGCCCCAACGGGGCATTTCTTTCGGCTTCGTTTCCTTTGCTCGCCTCTGTTCCTGCTGAATTGTTCCAGTTACGCTTCCGGCCACTGCTTTTTCATGCGCACGACCGCGAGGCTCAATCCACCTGGCATCGGCGCGTCGTATCGTTCGCCCACTTCATAACCGAAGGCCGCGTAGAGCGCTTCACCGGCGAGCGTGGCAACGAGTTCCGCGCGCACAAAACCAGCGGCGCGAATCGCCTCCTCGCTCGCCTCCAGCAGTTGCCGTCCGATTCCGCGCCGCTCCCATTTGGGATGAACAAAGAACGCGCGGACCCTCGCGGCGTCGCGCGCCGGTGCCAATTCCGCATCGTCGCCGGCTCGCTCGCGATCGCCGCCGTAAACCGCCAGTCGTTTACTCCAGCCGCCGCACGCGACGATGTCGGCATCGCGTTCCATCACGAAGTAAGTGCCGTCGCGAATAAGCTGACGGTCCACGCCGAAAACCGGTCCCAGTGCCACGTCGAGTTGCGCCTGCGAATAAAACCGCGCGAGCGATTGCCGCACACACAAAGCGACTAACCCCTCCAGCGTTGGGACATCCTCTTCGCGCGCCAATCGCAAACAAAATTCATGCTGTGGTCCTGCCATCTGGAATCACGATGCAGGATTTGCGCTTGCTCGTGAAGTCGCACTACGGCACTTCATTCCCGCCATGACGAACATGTTTATGCTTGGAGCGTTCGATTTCTCCATTCTGTCGGATCCGGCGGCCTGGATCAGCCTCGTCACGCTGACGATTTTGGAAATTGTCTTGGGCATCGACAACGTGGTCTTCATTGCCATCCTCGCGGGGAAACTGCCGGCCGAACAGCAGAAGAAAGCGCGTCAACTTGGCCTCAGCCTGGCGCTGATAACGCGCGTTCTGCTGCTCTGCGCACTGAGCTGGATCATGGGGCTGAAGGCGGAACTGTTTGGCTTTGATATTTCCAAATACCACGTCGGGTTGTCTGGACGTGATTTGATTTTGCTCGTGGGCGGACTGTTCCTGCTCACCAAGGCCACGCGGGAAATTCATGAGAAGCTCGAAGGCGAGGACGGCGAGAAAACCAAGCGCGTGGCGCCGAGCTTCGCATCAGTCATCATCCAAATCCTTTTGCTCGATATCGTCT
>DATHKK010000468.1:0-5085 GCA_035489355.1 Candidatus Limnocylindria bacterium | reverse complement strand
GTAAGCGGCGCCGAGTGCAGTCGTTTCGGAAACGCGCGGACGCACGACGGGCACGCCGAGGAGATCGGCTTGAAATTGCATCAGCAGATTGTTCGCGCAGGCGCCACCGTCCACGCGCAGTTCCTTCAGGCGGATTTTTGCGTCGCTCTCCATCGCGCGAAGCACGTCGGCGACCTGGTAAGCAATACCTTCGAGCGCCGCCCGCGCGATGTGCGCCTTGGTCGAACCACGCGTGAGGCCAATAATGGTTCCGCGCGCATATTGATCCCAGTGCGGCGCACCGAGGCCGGCAAATGCCGGCACGACATAAACCCCGCCATTGTCCGGCGCCTGCGAGGCGAGCGCCTCGACTTCGCTCGATGAGGAAATAATTCCCAAGCCATCGCGCAGCCATTGCACCACTGCGCCCGCGATGAAGATGCTGCCTTCCAATGCATACTCGGTGCGGTTGCCGATCCGCCACGCCACGGTCGTGAGCAGATTGTTGCGCGAGGCGATAGGCTTCGTGCCGGTCTGCATGAGCATAAAGCAACCGGTGCCGTAGGTGTTTTTCACCATGCCCGGCTTGGTGCAGACCTGGCCGAAGAGCGCCGCCTGTTGATCGCCCGCGATGCCCGCAATCGGAATGCTCGCGCCCAGCAGATTGCTTTCGCCGTACACTTCACTGGAGGAACGGACCTCTGGCAGCATCGAGCGCGGCACGCCAAAAAGCTTCAGCAGGTCAGCATCCCAATCGCCAGTGTGAATGTTGAAAAGCATGGTGCGTGACGCGTTGCTCGGGTCTGTGACGTGAACGCGACCGCCGGTGAGGTTCCACACCAGCCATGAGTCGATGGTGCCAAAGACCAGTTCGCCCGCGCGGGCTTTGGCTTTCGCGCCGGAAACATTGTTCAGAATCCACTGTAGTTTGGTCGCGGAGAAATAGGCATCGACGACGAGGCCAGTCTTGCGGCGAATCGTCTGCGCCAGGCCGCGCGCCCGCAGCTTGTCGCACGCGCCCGCGGTGCGGCGGTCCTGCCACACGATGGCGTTGCAGATTGGTTTGCCCGTGGCGCGGTCCCACACCACGGTCGTTTCGCGCTGATTGGTGATGCCGATGGCGGCGACGTCGTTGGCGGTGAGCCTCACCTTGTTGAGTGCCTCGGCGGCGACGTTGGATTGCGTGGCCCAGATTTCGCCGGGATCGTGTTCGACCCAGCCCGGCTCCGGGAAAATCTGCCGGAACTCCTGTTGGGCGACGGAAACAATCGAGCCGCTGTGATCGAAGACGATAGCGCGCGAACTGGTCGTGCCCTGGTCGAGTGCGAGAATATATTTCATCAAAGTGACGGGTTTGAAGTTGAGAGCGGAAACGAGCTGCCGAAATAAAAACTTTTCCTCAGCTCGCGCCTAATTCAGTGCCGGCCAGAAAAATTTGTGGAAAAACGCGCCGGCCACGCCGCCAATGATGGGCCCGATGACGGGTATCCAGGCGTAACCCCAATCCGAATCGGCCTTGCCGGGAATTGGCAGCAGCGCGTGCGCAATCCGCGGACCCAGATCGCGCGCGGGATTGATCGCGTAGCCAGTCGGCCCGCCCAGCGACAATCCGATCGACCACACCAGGAAGCCCACGAGAAGCGGACCGAGTCCGCTGCTGAAACCCAGTTTTGGATCCAGATTCTTCACGGAAGGAATGGCGAGCACGCCGACGAGCAGCACAAAGGTTCCAATGATTTCAGTGAGCAGGTTCGCTATCGGTTTGCGGATGGCGGGCGCGGTGCAGAAGACGGCGCGCACGGCCGCCTTGTCTTCGGTGATGCCCCAGTGCGGCAGGTAAGCGATCCACACCACGATGGCGCCGAGGAATGCGCCGATCATTTGTCCGGCCACGTAAGCAGGCACACTGCTCCACGCGAATTGATTCACGCCGGCGGCGGCGAACGCGATGGTCACCGCTGGATTCAAGTGCGCTCCGCTGATCCAGCCGACGCAATAGGCGCCGACCATAACGCCGAAGCCCCAGCCCGCGGTAATGACAATCCAGCCTCCACCCTGGCCCTTGGATTTGTTGAGCAGAACGTTCGCGACCACGCCGTCACCGAGGATGACGAGCAGCATGGTTCCAATGATCTCAGCCGTAAATGGAGTCATACGTTTGTGTGAATTGTGTTTGGAACGGCGTGAGACTAACCACGGCGCGACGGCTTCGTCCAACGCAAAGCCGGACGCGTTTCGTGAACGGTTTGGGCCACACTTCCGATGTGGTGAACGCCGTCAACGTGCTGCCAGTTTGTAACTGGCAGAAGCGCGCTGAGTTCGGACCGTGTGAATCCTTTTCTGCACGCTGGAATGGATGGAACGCGAACCGGACTGCCGATTGCAAACCGGCAGCACGTTACCGGATACTGTTCGCCATGCTCCAGGTTGAGGAAGCGCAGCAAAAGATTTTGTCTGTTGCCGCGGCGCTCGGGATTGAAACAGTTTTGCTGCGAGAGGCCGCAGGGCGCGTGCTGGCGCAATCGATTGTTGCGTCTATTTCGCTTCCGCGATTCGACAACTCCGCGATGGATGGCTACGCCGTGCGCGCGGCTGATGTCGCGAACGTCACGGCCAGTTCGCCCGTGATGCTCCGGCGTATCGGCGCAGTGGCCGCGGGAGCGATCTTCGAGGGCAGAGTTGAACCGAAGACTTGCGTGCGGCTGTTCACCGGCTCACCGCTTCCAGCGGGTGCTGATGCTGTCGTGATGCAAGAGGACACGCGCGCGTCCGGCGAAACGATCGAGGTGCTCGATGCGGTGAAGCCCTGGGAAAATATCCGGCTCGCGGGTGAAGATGTGAAGCAAGGATCAACGATTGCGCGTGTCGGCGAACGATTGGATGCGGCGCGGCTGGCGTTGCCCGGCGCGGTCGGCGTGGGCAACGTCGAGGTATCGATTCGACCGCGAGTTGGAATTCTCAGCACGGGCAACGAACTAATTGAAGCTGGCGCAACGTTGCAACCGGGACAAATCTACGAGAGCAATCGCGCCGCAATTGCGGCTCTCGTGACGAATGTCGGCGGCATCGCTCGCGTGTTCCCTCTCGTGGCTGACTCGCTCGAAGCGACGCAGCAGGCCCTGCGCAGCGCTTTCGCGGAATGCGACGTCGTGGTGAGCACCGGTGGAGTTTCGGTCGGAGAATATGACCTCGTGAAGCAGGCGTTTGAATCGATCGGAGGAACGCACGAGTTTTGGCAAGTCGCGATGAAACCAGGGAAGCCATTTCTCTTTGGCCGGCTCGGCGGGAAGTTTCTTTTTGGTCTGCCGGGAAATCCGGTTTCAGCTTTCGTCACCTTCCTGATGCTGGCGCGCCCGGCGTTGCTTAAGATGCAGGGAGCGGAAGAACTTTCGTTGCCGGCACATCCAGGAACTCTCGCCGAGCCGTTGCACAATCGCGGCGCTCGCCGTCATTTCATGCGCGTATCGGTCGATGCCACCGGGCAAGTCCGCAGCGCGGGGTTGCAAGCCTCACACGCACTTGGAACTCTCGCGCGCGCGAATGGTCTGGTGAATGTGCCTGCGGAAACGCTCTGGCCAGCGGGAACGGCGGTGCAGGTGTTGCGGTGGGGTTATTAGAATTTCCGCTTCGGAAATTCGTGGACGCTCGGCTGCCGATTCAACGGTGTTTGAAAACGTGATTCGATCGACGAAGCCCCGGGGCGATTCGGCTGCGCTGAGGATTTTTTGTCGAACTCATCAAAGACTGGACCGCGCAGTTGAGCATTCTGGTGATTGAACACCGTCATCGGGTCGGCAATCCGCGGATCGAGTTTCGAGCCGTCGCGGGGTAAACCGCCGATCGTGGGAATGGCCAGCGGGGCAGGGCGATAGGCCGCATCGGTCACGGCGACCACCGGCTCCAAAGCGCTCGGTCCCTTGCCGGACGGACTGGCGCTTGGATTGATCATTTGCTGAAACTCGGCGGCGCGGGTGACTTGTCCCGGCGTGAGCTTTTCCTTTTCCTTAACGCGCGTGCCGAACATATCGAACATCGAATTCGGACGGCCCGGATCAAATGTGTTGTTGACGCTCGGTTCCTCGATTGTGGCGAACGGGCTGCGCGTGCGGCCCTCGTTCACGCTGGCAAACGCGGAAGGTTCGCCGAAAGGGTTCTTCTGACCGGACGGATTGCGCGGGTCCCAACCGAACTCCGTCACAGGCGAAAGTGATCGCGGCGTCTCGAAGCGCGACGCGCTGTTGTTTTCCTTCACTCGCGACCACGGTGATTTCGTCCGCTCGCTCTCGAATGGATTCGCTTCAGTTTTGTCCGTTCCTTTCTCTGTCGGATCGGAAAAAATCTTTGGATCGCGCAGCAGCCAGGGGCGTTCGTCCTTGTCCCTTTCCCTTTCCTCACGCGGATTCACGCGCATCGCGGGCTGCGGGACAGGAGACATGGGCTGGTCCATGTTGGGCGAGGAAAAGTCGAAACCTCTCGTGCGTGCTTCGGGAAGACCCTTTTGCTCACGGACCGGCTCGGCAATGGGAACGGTGGGCTTGGAAAATCGAATCGGCTCCGCGATCACAGCCAGACTCACGACGCCAAGGCCCAGCGCAACGGCAAAGCCGCGGCGCGGCAGCAACAGGTTATGGCAAAGACTCATCGGAAAACGGCGCACTATACGCACGCCCTCTAAGCCGTCAAAGGGCAATCAGTTGACCGGCACGCCCGCACTTTGTTCAAACAGTGATTTTACGCAACGCCGTCACCGCCGCGGGAATTAAGGTTTGATTCCCATTTTCGCGTCGTTAATCCTCAGCCAACACATGGCACAACCCATCTTTCACGCGAGCATCGAGGGCGCCCAGCACGGCGGCAAAAGTCTCGCGGATTTCCTGGATTACGCGAAACGCTCCGGCGCATCCGGCGCGCAGCCTTCCAATTACATGCTGCAAGGCGGGAAACTTTTTAAGAGCGCCAAGGAAATTCAGGACGCGTTCGAGTCGCGCGGGATGAAGCTCGACGGCATTTCGGCGCACTGTCCTTTTTGGGTCCACACCAGCGCCTGGACGGGGACGCGCAGCGGCAATCCTTTTATTCCTGCTGACGTGGCGAAGAAATCTCCGC